>JBJFFW010000161.1:0-18119 GCA_051892075.1 Lachnospirales bacterium | reverse complement strand
AAGTATGGTTTTATGTAATATTAATATTGAAGATAGTATTTCAGATATATTTAAAGATTTTAATTATCCCTATGGTTTTTCAAAAAATCATAAGGGTTATATTGTTATAAAAGCATTGGCTTATTCTGCTGAAATTTTGCAAAATATAGCTGATGTCATAAAAAAAGAAAGCTATATTGCTTATAAAAATAATAAAATTAATTAGGAGGGATAAATATGGCTTGTTTTATTGTACCTGCAACTGAGGCTATAGTTACAACTGTAATTACAAAGGTTGCTAAAAAAAGTAAGGAAAAAAATCCGGAAACAAAAATTAATGACAGTATTATTAATAAAATGAAATGGCTTAATAATATGCTTTGGGGAGGTTCAGCTTTACTTGCGTTTGAACATATTTGGCATGGAGAGGTTGTGCCTTGGTTTCCTTTTTTAACTAATGCCATAGACCCTGCAAATAGAGCAGAAATGATTCACGAAATGGCTACAACAGGTGTTACAATGGCTGTTTTAGTTACGGCAGTATGGGTTTTAATGGTGCTTTTTTCTTATGCTGTCAGTAAGGAAAATACTAAGGAATTGGAGGAGTAAATATGACTTTACTAATTACAATTTTTGCAGCAATTATCTCAACTGTATATTGGTATAATCATAGCTTTGATAATTCAAAAAAAGTAGGCACACTTTGCCTTATGTATTGGGGCGCAGCTTTAATGTGGTTTGTAGATGCCATTTTTGAATATATAGAACTTGGTGCAGAATATTTTACACCTGCTTTTGAAGATATGGTTAATGATACTTTTCTTGGTTTATCTGTTGTTGCTTTAGGACTTATAATATGGCTTGTAGTATTATTTACAAGTGACCCAAAGAAAATTGTTAAAAATGCTTTGAAAAATAATATTATTTTGTAATTAAAAAATAGAAATAGATTCTTCAAAAATAATGGTTCTTTATAAACAATACCAGTTGATAAAGAACCGTTATTATATTTTATGAAACTAAAATCTTGCCAAATATGTTAAAAAGCTGAACTAATCCCCAACATAAATAGGAATAACAATTTTATTATCAACTAACTGAATTGAATTAATAACAAGAGGCTTTGAGTAACTGTCATAATAAACAGTTCCATCTCCTAAACTGTAATTACAACCCAAAAACCTTATAATATAATTTACAGGTAAATAAATTTGATTATCTTTTTTTATAAAATTTATATTATTAAAAACTTCAAACTTATCATTGACAAAACCTGAACTAGAACTAACAGTATTATTTGCTGTGTCAAAATCTAAATATAAATTTCCTATTAGCCCAAAATTTTCTCTCTCAAAGATATAGTGGTTTTCCTTTACCGTACAGTAATTCATATCATAAGGCTCGTTATTTTCAGGTGTCCATGCTTTAATAACTTCGTTTAAATTAAGGCAAGGTTCGTTGTTACAATTAAACAAAATATCTTCTGTTTCCAATACATTAAAACTATCACAACTATAATTATAAACTATTCTAGCATATCCTTTGTTATAGGTGCGAGGTTGAAAATGCGAATAATTTTCATTACTCATAATAAATGATGGAATATAATTACCATTATCTGATTCTTGACACATATAAATATAATTATTTCTCAGAACTGCAGTAAAATCATCACATTCAAAAGAAGGATAACCGTCTTTGTTTTTGGCTATTGTGGTATCTATATTAATTGTATTATCTGCAAGGTTAAATTTACCTTGTACTTTTGCTCCGTCAATATAATTTATATTAAGAGTTGGAGTATCGGGCAGACCAAATCCGTCGCTAAGCCAAGTATCATACTCCCATTTTCCGAGATATTCAAAATTTTCATAGCTTTTTTTGTTAGTAGTAATTTCTAGTGCGTTTTTTTCCTCTGAAGAAGTGGTTTCTGTTGTGTTATTATCCTGTTCATATTGACTAATTCTTGAATAAGCTTCATCAACACATTTTTTTGCATTAATCATTTTTACATCATAATCAGTATTTGAAACAATAATTTTCTTAACTTCATCGCCTTTTAATGACGGATTAACTCCATACATCATTCCGGCTACACCTGAAGCAAAAGGTGCAGAAAAAGATGTACCTGAAATTTCTAAATTTTTAGATGTTTTGTCACCATAAGGATTTTTCTTACCATCTATGCTTAAGGTGGAATATATTTTTTCTCCCGGTGCTGTTATATCAACTCTGCCTCCCTTGTATGAAAAATTAGTTCCTCCACCACTGAAATCAGTTATTCTATAATCGTTTTCATTAACATATTTATTTGCACCAACGACAATTATTCTGTTTTTGACTCTTTCATTAGTTATACCTGATATAATATCGTATTTGGCATCTACATTTCCGCAGTCTAAAAGGCTATTTGGTACAGTTTTTGTTTTTTTGTCAACATAAGGTTCATAAATAGGGTCATCTACATTTGATGGGTCATAAGTAATATATCCAAATGTTGCATTAGGGTCTTCTTCGTTAGCTTTTATATAGAGATAACCGCTAGTTTCTTTATTGAAATCATTTTGATTTCCAGCAGCACAAACAATGACAAAGTCTTTGCCTTTGTCAAGCATATTGTTTAAAAAATAACTTATTTCTTCATTCGTTTCATTTAATTGTTTAACAGCTCCGGGAGCATTTCTTGAAGCTGCAAAAGCTAAAGAATCTACACCTGTACTAAAATTAATAACCTTACAATTATTTTTGTAAACAAGGTAGTAAAGACATACTTCTAATTTATATGTATTTGTCAAATATTCATCTCCTAGGTCAGTAGGAGCATCATTTAGTACAGCTCCATAAAGGTTACTTGTAGGACAGATTCCGCATATTCCTATATTATTACCCATCTTTGCACCTATAATGCCGCTTACCATTATAGCATGTTCGCCATCGGTATAGAAATCATTATATAAAGGTGTTTCAATAAAAGAAACATCTGGATTTTGAGCAAAAGAATTTGCTTCCAATACACCTATATTTACATATTGCATATGGTCAAGGTGAGCATACCATGCACTTGGTGCTTTAATCGCCTTTACACCCCAGTTTTTCTGACCTTGTTTATCCCACATATTCCTCCATTCTTTATCATTTTTCCATATTTCTTTTTTATTAACGGTATCGTCAATATGTTTTTTTTGTTCTATATTTTCAGATTCGTTTTTTATAATTTTTTTGGCATAATCTACTATACCCCAATTATTCTTTAATTCTGTTATATAATTTATGCTTGCGTGATTTACCTCATAAGTATTATTGAGCTCTGTTACAATATTCTGGATATTCTCATAGCTTTGAGCTTTTGTTAATTCTATCTGATAACTATTTAAGTCGGAAATACAACCTACAATCTTGCCATTATAGGTTTTTAATATGCTTTTAATTTGAGATTCATTTACATTATCATTAAAGGTAACAAGCACTTCATTATCAATATATTTAATATCTGTATCTAAATCAACGGAAATATGTTTTTTATCAATCTCCTTATAATAAAATATGCTGTTGTTTTTATCTAGTTTAGTGTGAATGTTCTTTAAATTTGTACATCCACTTAAGAATATTATTAAAATCATACTTAATAATGTTATTTTTTTCAAATTAATCACCCTTTTCTAATTTATTAATATCTGTTTTATTATAAAATGTATAGATATATAATACATATTAATACATTTCATAAAAACAGTCAATAAAAATGAATTATAATACTACCCTAATAATGGTTATGATTTATGATATTATTTTGTAAAATTTATATATATTTGTTGACTTTTGACAAAAATATTGGTATAATTTCTACAAATATATAATGTTTTTTTATTATTACGACATAGGTATTTTGTCTGAATTAAGTGTATAAAAATAATATTTGCAATTAATATCTCACACAAAACATATTATTCATTGTTTTGTGTTTAAAAATTAAAGCTATAAAAGGAAAATGGGGATAAGTATGATTAGTTACTTCGGAATGTCAAAGCTGGGAAAAAGAGAAAAAAATGAAGATTATTATAAAATTTGGCAGGGAGGGCAAAGGTATGTCTTTGCTTTAGCCGATGGCTTGGGTGGACACCGTAAGGGTGAGGTTGCCTCTCAGGTTGTTGTTGATACAACGGTTGAAATAGCAAAACATAGTTTAGATGACGAATCATTGCTTGATAAGTGTTTTATGGAGGGACAGAAGAATTTATTTGAGGAACAAAAGAGAAATAATCTTGTCCATGATATGAAAACTACACAAGTAGTATTATATGTTAATAATGATACTGCAATGTGGGCGCATATAGGCGATTCAAGATTGTATCATTTTAGAAATGGTATAGTTACAAGAATGGTGGAAAGAACCATGGACCATAGTGTGGTGCAAAATATGGCTCTTGCCGGACAGATTAAGGAAAAAAATATAAGATTTCACGAAGACAGAAATGTTTTGTTACGAGTAATGGGGATTGACTGGGATGTACCAAAGTACACAAAAAGTAAGAGTGTACATCTTAAAAAAAATGATTCTTTTCTTCTATGTAGTGATGGATTCTGGGAGTGGATTGATGAAAAGCAAATGATGAATTGTCTTAAAAAGGCTCAGAGTCCTGAAATATGGGTAAAAATGATGGAACAGATTATTATTAAAAATGTAGGGGATAAAAACTGTGATAATTATACAGCGATTGCTGTTTTTGTAAGGTAAGGTGTTTGTGTTATGGCAATAGTTAAATGTGGTCATGGTCATTATTATGATGATGAAAAATATGATATTTGTCCTATGTGTCAGGAAGCTGATAACAGAAAAAATATTGATGAAAAGACAATGGCTTTTTATGCACCTGATAAGAGTTTTGATGATGAAAAGACAATAGGAATTAACTTTAAAAAGAATAATTGTGACCCTGTTGCCGGGTGGCTTGTATGTACAGAAGGACCTGAAAAAGGTCGAGATTTTAGAATTCACGCAGGTAGAAATTTTATAGGTAGGGACTTTAGCAATGATATTGTGCTTACAGGTGACAAGTCTATAGGAAGAAATAATGAAGGCTGTATAGTGTATGAGCCTCATAAAAATATTTTTATTATTATGAATGACCAAGGAGCAAGTATTTCGGTAAATGGTGATGTTATTACTAAACCAGTTGTGATTACTGAAGAAGATTTAATTAATATAGGACAATATAAGTTTTCTTTTGTTGCCTACTGTAAGGGGGATAAAAAGTGGTAAAGAGATTTATTAATTTATGCTTAGTAGTTTTTATACTTTCCATAGGTACAGTGGTATATGGAACTGACCTGAAAACTATTTCATTGGGAGATACTGTTGTAAATAAACCAAGTATTATAGAATATTTTTATAGCGACAATATTGAAGGATTAAGTGTAGAAGCATTTCTTAACAATGAATCTTTGAAGATATCTACTGTTGTTCCTGCTTCAAAACTTAGCGAATTGGGAGTAGATACAAATTACTTGTTCCTTGTAGATGAATCAACTTCCATATCAGATTTAGAAATGGCGAAGATAAAACAATCCCTTACAAAGGCTATAGATAATCTCAAAGGTGGGGAAACTGTTACATTAGTTGCCTTTGGTGAAAATATTGATGTTAAGACAGACCATTTGTCAGATAAGCAGGCTATAAAAAATGCTGTAGCTACTCTTAATAATGATAAAGAGGGTACTGTGTTTTTTGATGCAATTAAAAAGGCGGGAGAAATCTGCAATACCAAGGCAGGCGATAGAAATCTTGTATTTGTAATTTCAGATGGTATTGATTTTAATACCGGCGGTTACACATATGGGGAAATTGAAAAATATGTTACTGATGCAGGCATAACTATTTTTGCTTTGGCTTTAGGTGACAGAACAGATGCATATATTGACCAATTTGGACAGCTTGCAAGAAAAAGCAGTGGCTTTATAGAAGTATGCAATATAGGAAATCTTGACCAAAAAGTTCTTTTATTGCTTTCAAAAGCACAGAATGCTTTTGCCGTTTCTATGGAAAGCAAGAACAATACAGTATCTCAAAATGTAGAAAAGCTTGTTATTAATTTTACTTGCAATGGAAACAAGACAACTCTTGAGAAAAATGTTGCATCAAAGAATTGGGTTAAAGATACAGAAGCACCTGTTATTGAGTCTGTTGAAAAAGTGAGCAAAACTTCTCTTTCAGTTAAATTTAGCGAGGATGTTTTAAATGCCGATAATGTGGCAAATTATAAAATAATTTTAAATGGAAAATATGAATTAAATGTTGAATCGGTAAATTATGACAGAGAACTACATACTGCAAATATTGTATTTGATGATGGTGTATTTGGAGGAAATTATACTATTGAATGTCTTAATATAACGGATAACAGCATGGAGAAAAATCCAGTCTTAGGAAATTATGAAGGTAAATTTGCTGGACAGAGCTATCAGGCTGCACAATTTGAAAAAGTTGTTGCAGAATACTGGTTATTTTTCTTTATTATAGTATTGGCTGTTGCCGGAGGAATTTTTTACGCCGTAATTAGAAAAAGAAAAGGAATTATAATTCACGAAAAGAAAATTAAGTTTAAAGATTCAATGGTTGACAAAGAAAGGATTGTTGCTCCGACAACCACAAATATTTCCTTGTATGTTACAGGTATAGGTGGCTTGAAAAAGAAAATTGAAATGAGGATGTACAAGAGCCTTATTGTGGGAAGGTCAGAAATGTGTGATGTTTCCTTTGATGACAGACTTCTTTCAAGACAGCATTTTGCAATAGAGGAAAATGACGGCATATATACTATTATGAATCTTAGTGAAACCAATGGAACTATTGTAAATGGTGTTCCTTTAAAGGGGAAATATAAATTGTCAGATGGTGATGTCATAATTGCCGGAAATGAAAAATTTGTATTTAGCTCAAAGTAATTTTTAGTAGGTGTTGTAATGAAAAATTCAGACTTTTGTCATAACTGTTTTTCGGAAATTACGGATTCAAAATGTGAAAAATGTGGCTATATATCAGTTGAAAATGATGATAATATCGCTATTGTACCGGGTACACTGCTAAATAATATGTATAAAGTAGGAAGAGTATTAGGTGTAGGTGGTTTTGGTATTACATATAAAGCACAAAATATAAAAACAGGTGATATTGTCACTATAAAGGAATATGTACCAGTAAATATAGCTTACAGAGATTTTTCTGACAATTCTGTCAATGTAAAATCGTCTAAATTTTCTGAGATTTTTAATGATGGTCTAATTTCTTTCATACAAGAAGCAAATTTTCTTGTTATGCTTAAAAACAATAAAAATATTGTTGAGATATATGATTGTTTTAATGAAAACAATACAGCCTATTATACTATGGAGTTTCTTGATGGATATACTTTTAAGGAAATCGGTTCATCAAATTACACTCTTGCCTATGAGTCTATGGTTAAGGTTGCAAAAGCCCTTAGAGTTGTTCATAAAAAAGGCATTGTACATAGGGATATAAGTCCGCAAAATATATTTTTACTCAAAAATTCAGATATAATGCTTATAGACTTTGGAAATGCAAGGTATTTTAATAAGGCAAATCAAAATGATAGTAGTCTTGTTTTAAAACCTGGATTTTCGCCTCCTGAACTGTATATGAAAGAAAATGTTCAAGGACCATGGACTGATATCTATTCTCTTGCGGCTACATTTTATTCAATGGTAACTGGGAAGTGTATTCCAAATGCTCTTGAAAGAATAGATGGAATGCCTGTAGAATCTATAAGAAAATATGTGCCCAAAATAAGCTATGGATTAGAGCAGGCAATTAATCATGCACTGGAGCTTGATTATGTAAGGAGAACTCAAGATATTGATGGATTTTTAGATGAAATAGCAAATCCTGTGGCTGTGAATAGTGTACAAACAAGAATATTCTTAGATACTGAAGGCGAAAAAGATTATGTACAAGCTATGCCAAATAATAGCATTGTACATAATCCATATAAAAATATTGATAAAAAGGTTGTTCCTCAAAGAAAAGAGGTTAAAAAAAATCATAAGACTGAAATAGACAGGAATTCTATAAATCATAAAAGGAACAATGGTAAAAGAGATAAATTTTCAAAAAATAGTGGAGGTAGTGCTTTTGATAGAAAGTTTCTTAGAGATAAGCACACCATAGATAATAATAAATTCAGGAAAAATGCTTATGTTGTAGGATATAATGGCAGGCAGTATGCTATAAGTGACATAAGGGATATTGTGGTTGGCAGAAACGCAAGCACATCACATATCATAATACAAGATGCCAATGTTAGTAGGAAACATTGTGTTATAGAATATAATTCGGCAGAAGAAAAATTTTATATTGTAGACTGGTCATCAAATGGCACTTATTTAAAGGGAAATGTTAAGTTAAAATATGGAGTTAGGTATGTGTTAAAACCTGGTGACAGTTTCTTTGTATATAAACCCGAATATGAATTTAAGGTGGTAATAAAATAATGAAATATTCTTTAATAATAATACTTGCGATTTTGGGAATTGTTCTATCAATAGTATTGGTCGTAATACTTATTCGTATGATAAACAAGCGAATATGGGAAAACAGAAATAAAAGGAGAATGGCAATTATAGCTGCACAGGGTGAAGATGCAAATACAATAGTTGGAACTCCTTTTATGGATGTCAAAGATGATATTTATGTGTACGCTTCTCAGATTATAGGAACAAGAAACGAACAGCAAGACAGCTATTTTATATCTGATAGTGTTGAGTTTGACTTACTTCATACATCTTATGCTGCGGCTTCTGTTTGTGATGGTATGGGTGGCTTAAGTTCAGGAGAAGTTGCAAGTAAAATGGCTGTAGACTATGCGAGGATGAGCTTTCATGAATATTTTGATAAACCGGGATTGAAGAATATTCCTGATTTTTTGAAAAATGTTGCTATTAACCTTAACAAAAAGGTGTATCAGTATAGTATTGACAGTTGTGGTGGACAAATGTGTGGAACAACTATGACATATGTAATACTTGAGAATAATAATTTATACTGGCTCTCCATAGGTGATAGTAGAATATATATAATAAGAGATAAACAGATTGTTCAAATTACAAATGACCATAATTATTCATATCTTCTTGACCAAAAGGTTAAGGAGGGAATTATGAGTGCAGATGAGGCAATGCGAGAGGCAAACAGAGAGGCTCTTATAAGCTATATAGGTATAGAAAATCTGGATATTATAGATTTAAGTGTAAATCCTTTCAGGCTTGAAAAGGGAGATATAGTTCTTCTTTGTAGTGATGGACTTACAAAAGTTTTATCAGATAATGAGATATGTGAGTATATAAACAATAACAAAGAAAATCTTGAGGAAATGACAAAATTATTGCCATTGTATGCTTTTGATAGAAACGCAGGCAGTCAAGATAATACAACAGTAGCAATAGTATGCTACAGATAAAATTACTAAGTTTTTAAATCTGCAAAGTGCAGATAAAATATATTATGAAAAGGGGTATAGTTATGAATTTAACAAGATGTAGTAGTGGTCATTTTTATGATAGCGACAAGTACGGCTCTTGTCCTCATTGTTCATCAAGTCAAGGAATGGCAAATAGTAATGTGACAATTCCTATGAGACCTGATGACAGTGAAACAGTTGCTTTAGTTGCGGAGGATATAAAGACTTCGACTAAAAGCCTTAGCCAACCTGATGATGATCAAAAAACAATTTCTTATGCAAGTCAGTCTATTGGAACTGAGCCTGTAGTAGGTTGGTTGGTAATTGTAAAGGGTGCTGATTTAGGTGCAGATTTTAAGTTAAAAACGGGTAGAAACTTTATAGGACGCTCATCATCCATGGATGTTGCTTTGAAAAATGATAAAACTGTTTCAAGAGATAAACATGGTATAGTTGTCTATGACCCAAAAAGTTGCACATATATTGTTCAGCCTGGAGCTTCAAAGGAATTATGTTATCTTAATGATGAGGTTGTATTATCTCCTCAGATACTTAAACTTAATGATATTATCACTGTAGGTGAAACTAATCTAATGTTTATACCTTTGTGTGCAAAAGATGGATTTAACTGGGATAATGAAGAAT
The DNA here is from genome assembly GCA_051892075.1 of Lachnospirales bacterium. Lineage (GTDB taxonomy): Bacteria > Bacillota > Clostridia > Lachnospirales > CAG-274 > HGM11788. The sequence goes on along the minus strand of JBJFFW010000161.1, from coordinate 8,025 downwards.
AGGAAGGAGTGAATTTGTTATGTATGATTTTGCAGATGTTTTTGAAGAATTATTTGGGATATCTTTTGATATTTTTGAAACAGCAGGAAGTATGCTTATATTTAATAATGTTCTTGCTGTAATTTTAGGAATTGGTTTGGTAGTATTGGCTTATGTTGTTGCTTCCTATGCACTTATGTTTCAAGGAAGAAAATCAGGCTTAACAAATGATTGGTTTGCTTATATACCGATTGCAAGGTCAATTTATAAGCTTGATATAGTTGGTGAAGACAGATGGAAGATAATATTTATAGGCGGATTAGCTGGGGTTATTAAGCTTATTCTAATTTTAATTTTAATCTTCTTTATTTTTGCAACAAATGCTGTTGTTTCAATAATTTTTGAACTTATTGTATTAGTATATTTTGGATTTTCAGTATACTTCAATTATTTATTTAATAGAAAATTTTACAGATTATTTAACTTTAATGAACATTTGGCTTTAGTAAATTTAGCGGCTGATATTTCAGTTATATATCTTATTACTGCTGTATTTGGTGGATTTATAACAGTTTATTTCTTCATAGGAAGTGTGTGTATTATTTCATCATTAAGTGCAGCATATATGGGTGTATTTGAGTGTATTACAGCCTTTGATAACAGATGCCAAATAGTAGGTTTATCAGATCAGGGATATAATTATCAATCACAGGATATAAGACCTAACAGAGGTAAGATTGTATGTACTGCAGGTATGTATAAAGATGCTGAGTTCCAGGTTGAAAATGATTTTGAAATTATTATAGGTAGAGATTCGTATTTTTCAAGTATCGTTATTACTGAAAATTCAACTTCTGTGAGCAGAAAACACTGTGGTATTAGGTATGATAGTGCAACAGGCAACTATATAGTCACAGATTATTCATCTAATGGTACATATACAGGAGATGGACAGAGACTTCCTAGGAATGTTTCTCAGAATCTTCCTGCTGGAACAAGTATTTATTTAGGTGATAAAGTTAATAGGTTTAAGTTAATGTAAAATTTTATGGGAATGAGCATAGAGAGTATTATTCTCTGTGCTCATTTTTTGTTAAGGAGGTAGTTGTGTGTTAAACGATGTGTGTTTTAACTGTTTTAAAAGCAGAGGGAATTTTGAAGTATGCCCACATTGTGGATATATAAACGGTACCAAGCCTGAACAAGAATATCATCTTTATCCCGGTACAATTTTAGATGGAAGATATCTTGTTGGTACAGTGCTTGGCTTTGGAGGATTCGGTATTACATATAAAGCTTGGGATATAAAACTAGGCTCAATAGTTGCAATTAAAGAATTTTATCCTACAGGTCTTGTAAATAGAGTTCCTGGGGAAACTGAGGTGCAAGTGTTTGACGGTGCAGAAAATGCTAATTATAAAGAATATCTGGAGCGCTTTATGGATGAGGCTAGAAACCTTGCACAATTTAATGGTAAGGCGAATATTGTAAATGTATTTGGCTTTTTTGAAGAAAATAATACTGCATATATTGTTATGGAATTTCTTGATGGTATATCATTAAAAAACTATGTGGAACAAAATGGTAGAATGCCTGTTGATACATCTCTAGTAGTAATTAATGATTTGTTGGATGGAACAAAAGAAGTTCATGAAAAGGGAATTCTTCATAGAGATATAGCTCCTGATAATATTATACTTACAAATGAGGGAAATGTTAAAATTTTAGACTTCGGTAGTGCAAGATTTTCGTCTGATAATAATGAAAAGACTTTGTCGGCTTTTATTAAGCCGGGTTATGCGGCGCCTGAGCAGTATGCAGCTCTCGGAGAACAAGGAGTATGGACTGATATTTATGGACTTGGTGCAACTATGTATTTTATGGTAACTGGTATTAAACCTGAAGAATCTACAGACAGACTTGTTAATGATACTGTTGCAAAACCAAGTGAGTTGGGTGTAGATATACCTATTGAAGTGGATAAATCCATTATGAAGGCAATGGCACTTCCTATAGAAATGAGATTTAAGTCTATTGATGAATTTGCTGCAGCAATAGCTGGAGAAATTCCTGTTGAATATCCTGAAGTTGAAATTAAAAGGAGAAAGAGAAAAAGAAATATAATTGCATCATTATCAGGAATAGGATTAGTTGCAGCTATTGCACTTATATTTGTGCTTTATCAACAGTTTAAAGTGGATCCTTATGAAAATATTGTTTCTGAGGATATTTCAATGTGGGTTTATGTAGATAACAAAGATTATGACCCTGGCAAGTCTAATATGCCGGAAACTTTCAAGACAAAACATATTCAGGATAAAGCAAAACAATATGAAAATCAAAAAATGGCTTATGAAAGTCTTGCAAACAACTACTCTGAATATATGAAAGAAAAATATAAGAAGGAAATAAAAGTAAATCTTCTTGTCTTTGATAGTCGTGATGGCTATGATGTTGAAATGAAGAAAGCTATAGAAAATGACAAATTACCTGATGTATTTATGGCAAGTGATATAATTGATGAATTGTCAGAAAACTGTATGGATTTATCTGATATTTCAGATGTTATTGGAAATGGTGATTATTATTTTATATCATCTGATAACTATGAAGAACTTTATCCTAGCAAGAAAGTTATTCCTTTAGGATTTAATGCTCCTGTTATATATGTGAATAATTCATTGGTGTCTGATTTTAATCTCTATGAAAATGAGAAAGATGTTAAAACTTCCTTTACATCTATTGATGAGTTCAAAGAACTTGATAAATCTGCCGGTAAAATGGTTGCTACAAGTAACAGCAAGGGGAAGAAGATAACAGCAAGTATATGGGGCATTGACAGAAGTGTGTACAATAAGTTTATTGCTCTTTTTGGAAATAATACTCTTTCTGATAACAAGAATAAAAATGATAATAGTACAGTGGAGCTGATTAATTCATTAAAGGAAAGTTACAATGCTAATAAATTCAATTCAAGTGTGCCTGTAGAAAATTATTTTTATTATGACCAGCTTGCTTATCTTGTTGGTGATACATCAATTTTTGAATATGTAAATAACTATTTAGGTGGCAATTTTAGTGTTATTCCTGTTTCAAATGGTAATGACTATATTGTAAGTCTTGATACAGAAGTTGCATTAAATAAAAAACTTAATGATAACAAGACATTAATTGCTAGGTCGCTTATTGAATATCTTATTAGTGATGATGGACAGACCTATGTAGATGTGGTAGTGGGAGCATCTCTCCCTCTTAGCAAGAATGTAATGAACGATTATTGCGGCAGTGTAAATAATAACTTCAACATTTTGGTTGATTATGCAGATGCAAATGTTATAGGAGAAAATAGATTGTCTGATGAAAATATTGGAAGCAAGCTATACAATGATTGCTATATTGGAAATGAAAAAGCTGATAATTATTTTTTGTCACATAATTTTACTACACAGCCAACAGAGGTTCAATAACTAGACAGGAGGATATGTATGGCTAGATGTATGAGATGTATGTCCGAAGTAAGTGACAGGTTTAAGGTATGTCCTAATTGCAATACTCTATTGGGAGTAAAATCAATGAAAGAATATCATTTGCCTTCAAATACAATTTTGGATAATCGATATATAATAGGACTTGTATCTTCAGAAAACGGAATAGTTATAAAATATAACGGATATGATAATCTTAAAAATAAAAGAGTATTTGTTTATGAATATTATCCTGTAAGTTTAGTTCAGCGTAAGGATAATATGGTTGCGTTTAAAAATAGTGCCATGTCTGAAATATTTGCAGATGCCTTAAACGGATATTTAAAAGAAGTTGAACTTTTAAAAGCTAATAACACAATTAATGGAATTCAAACAGTAACGGATTGTTTAATTGAAAATAACACATGTTATGTAATATGTGAATTTGAAAGATATGTAACACTAAACCGGTATCTAAAAGAGAGAGGAAACCTCTCACCGCGCACTGCGCTAAGTGTGATATATTCCATATTATATACACTCCAATCATTAAATAAATTTGGTATTATCCATGGAAATATATCTCCTGAACATATTATAATAACGGAGAATGAAGAAATTAAACTTATTGATTTTGGAAGTGGTAGCTATATTAAAAGTACGCCTCTTACTATATATAATCCGAACTTTTCTGCTCCTGAGCTAAAGGAAAATAATGAGGGTATAACTGCGGCAGCTGATGTATATTCTGTTGGTGCGGTATATTATAAAATGCTTACAGGAATTACTCCATATTCTTTTGTACAAAGACAAAGTGGAAAAGAGATTATATCAATAAGAAAGCTTGGAATTAGAATTAATCCTCATATAGAAAATGCAATATTAAATGCAATTAACATTGATAAGGATACAAGATATAGTAATGCAAATGAGTTTTTTTATGCTTTAAAAAGAAAATCCGAAGCTAGAATTGAAGATGGCTTTAAATCTGCAAAATATGGTGAGAAAGGACATGGTTCACATTTAAAGATTGTACTTGCCATAGTAGGTGTAATTTTAGCTATTGCAATTATAATTGGGGTACTTTCCTATAATGCTTGTTCATTGATTTCTAAAAATAATTTTAGCTTTGACAATTTATTGGATGAGACAACCACTCTAGTAGAAACAACGGTTGAAACTACAGAAATTTCTACAGAAACAACTGTTACTACAACAGTAACAGAATCAGAGTCTACGACTAAAAAAATTGATAATAATGAAGAAACAACTAAAAATGCTGAAATATCAACAAAGGCTGTGGTATCTAAGAATACGGGCAAAAAAAATAATGAGTCGGCAAAATCCTCTCAGGAAAATAATACTTCAAATATTCAAGAGGTCACAGTGCCGGAATCAATTTCCGAGGCAAGTGGTTCAAATAGTATTACAGAACAGAAAGAAGAAAATGTTCATATTTCTGGTGCTGCTGAAGATAAAAATAATGAACCAAATAACGAAACTTATAAGGATAATCTAGATGATAGCAATATTGAAAATACAGATTAACAGTATTTATAAAAAAGGGGTGGAGATATGACAAGATGTCTTGGCTGCATGGCGGAATATGAGGATGGCTTATCCAAATGTCCCCATTGCGGATATATTAATGATAGTAAACCTAAAGAAGTATATCATATAACACCTGGTTCAATACTTGAAGGACGATATATTGTAGGACGAGTAGTTGGACAGGGTGGATTTGGTATAACTTATGTTGGCTGGGATTTACAGCTTAGCAGAAAAGTTGCCATTAAAGAATATTTTCCAAGTGATTTTGCAACAAGAGCATTGGGAAAACAAAGTCTTACCATATATGCTGGTGAAGCAGGGGAGCAATTTGCTTCAGGATTAAAGAGCTTTATTGATGAGGCACAACGATTAGCAAAATTTAATGGAATAAAGGGTGTTGTTGATATTTACGATACTTTTATAAGTAACAATACTGGTTATATTGTTATGGAATTTTTATCAGGTATTTCAATTAAAGATATGTTAAAGGCAAATACAGTGTTGGATTATCCTACAGCTAAGGAAGTTGTAGTTGAAATGCTTTACATACTTAAAGAGGTGCACAGCGACAATATTATTCATAGAGATATTGCGCCTGATAATATATTTATTACAGATTCGGGCGAGTTTAAACTTCTCGATTTTGGTGCTGCTAGATACGCAACTACAGTACATTCAAAGAGTTTATCTGTTATATTAAAACCGGGATATGCACCTGAGGAGCAATATAGAAGCCATGGTAATCAAGGCCCTTGGACTGATATTTATGCCCTTGCGGCAACATTTTATAAAATGATAACAGGTATAACACCTCCGGAGTCTATGGAAAGAAGAACTGGTGATAATCTTGTACCACCTTCAAAACTTGGTGTTACAATGCCTAAGAATGATGAAATAACTCTCCTAAATGCCCTTAATATTTTGCCGGAAAACAGAATTCAATCAGCACAAGAAATGCTTGATGCATTAGGTGGCAAAAAAATGACAAGAAAAAAGGAAAGAAATTTAACTACTGACACAGGAAAAATGTTTAAATTTGTAATTCCTATGCTTGGTACAGCGGTATTTCTTATTGTTGGTTTCTTCCTGTTAATATATACAGGAATTATAGATACTCAGTATTGGGGTGAAAAGTTTAAAACAGAAATAGACTTACCAGATGGCTATGCCCTTGTAAACAATGTAGTTGGTATGCAAAATGACAATGCTAAAAAAATACTTGAGGGTAAAGGCTTTAAGGTAATAGAGGGAGAGGCTTTATATAGTGATACGGTAGAAGAAGGATTGGTTGCTGCTCAGACACCTGGCACAGGTGCTGAAAAAACAGACAGTGAAATTATGATTATTGTCAGTAAAGGTGCTAAAATGGCACAAATTAATACACTTATAAGCCGTAATGTAAATGAAGTTGTAAATGAATTAAAGGCAATGGGCTTTTATAATGTACAGGTTCAGTCTGGCACTGAAAATAAGCTTCAAAAGAACACTATTGAAAGTGCCAATATTGACGAGAACAAATCTTACAAGCTCTCAGAACCTATTATTTTGAAAACATCTGATGGTACAAACTTTAAAATTGATGCTACAAAAGATGTTGATTTGCCTAACTGGGTAGGTTCTAAGATTGATAGTGTGAGGTCTAAAGTTAGTTCCTTAAAACTTGGAATGTCAATAAGATATGATTATAGTAATTCTTATGACGAGGGAAGAATTATTAGTCAATCTCCTGCTGGTGGAAAAATCAAGGAAGGTTCAACTATATCCTTTGTTGTAAGTAAAGGTAAGGAACCTGAATCAAGAATACCTAATGTTACAAGAAGCAGCATTTCCTCAGCAAGGGCAGAATTAAGTGCTGCAGGATATGGCTCTTCTGTATCTTATGTATATGATAATAATATTGCAGCAAATATTGTAATATCTCAAAGTCCAAGTGGTGGAACAGTTGCCAGAAAGGGAACAAATGTATCTTTAGTAGTAAGTAAGGGACATGAACCAACAACTGTGATTACAGAAAAACCTATAGAAAGGACAACTTCGAGACCTATAGAAAGGACAACTGTGAAGCCTGTAGAAAGGACAACAGCTGCTCCTTTACCTTTAACTATATCACCATCAAGTGTCAAAGTTACTGTAGGAAAATCAACAAGCGTTAGCGGAAGTAGCCCAATTCAGTATGGTGTTTCAAGCAACACAAGAGTTGCTGATGTATCAGGAAATAAAATAACAGGTATTTCTGCAGGTACTGCAACTGTTACATTTACATCAAATGATGGTAGGAGAGCAAGTGTTTCAGTAACTGTAACTTCTCCTGATCCTGAACCAACAACTGAACAAACCACTAAGCGTCCAGAACCTATTGAAGATGCTTCGATAAGTGTAAGTCCTTCAAGTGTAACAATACAAAAAGGTAGCAGTACATATGTGAATATCAACATAAGTGGTAATTCAAGTAAATATGATGTAATTACAGTTTCATCAAGCAAGAAGATTGTTGCTGATGGTGCAAACATAAAGGCAAATGATAGTGGAAATGCAATTATAACATATAAGCTTGTTTTAAAAAATAGTCCAAGCAAGGTGCTCGATACAGCAACTGTTAATGTAAATGTTCCTATATCGGATAGCGAAAGAGAAGAAATAAAAAAAGAGCGTAAGAGACAGATACAGGAAGATGAAATAGACCGTCAAAGGAATGAATAAATATATTTTTATTAATCGAAAAATTAAATTATCAAATTAACATTTAATGGTTCTTTGTCAACTGGTGTGGTTGAGGAAAAATCGTAGTTTAAGAGGCTGTTACAAAATGGATTATTTAATCTGTTTTGCAACAGCCTTTTTAGTTTTTTCTAGAAATAGTGGTACGCTTATTTTTTTGCCCCAGAGAAGCATCGGAAATATCGCTTATTTCTCTCATAGTAAACTGCCCACTTGTTTATTTTTAAGTGGGCAGTTTACTATTGACTTTCTATATGGAAATCGCATATAATATAGTAAAGTACCCAACCAATAAATAAATTTGAGGCAATTA
>JBJFFW010000160.1:0-4000 GCA_051892075.1 Lachnospirales bacterium | reverse complement strand
AAGTACCTCTTACATAATAATCAGTCTGGTTTCTGCTTTCTGCAAGCTTTTGAAACTTAGGTACTATATTATCATAAGAGCCTTGTCCACCTGCTCTAGGTCTCATTCTGTCATGAACAGACTTTCTTCCGTCAATACTTAAAACCACATTGTGCATATTTTCATTAATATACTCCATAATTTCATCATTTAAGAGTATACCGTTTGTAGTAATTGTAAATCTGAAATTTTTGCCGGCATCTTTTTCAATACTTCTGGCATATTCTACAATACCCTTAACTACATCAAAATTCATTAAAGGCTCTCCACCAAAGAAATCCACCTCAAGATTTTTTCTCTTACCTGAAGCCTTAATTAACATATCAATAGCTTTTTTGCCTACTTCAAGGCTCATAAGCTCTCTTTTACCATGATATTCTCCTTCTTCTGCAAAGCAATATTTACATTTTAAATTGCAGTCATGGGCAATATGAAGACAAAGTGCCTTAACAACAGGCTCTCTTTTATCAATTTTAGGAATAATATCCTCATAGATATCCTCTGTAAAGAGCATTTTACTCTCGCAAAGCTCATTAATATCACTAATGGCATCTAAAATATCCTCTTTAGAATACTTATTAGAAAGCTTATTAATAATTTCTTCTTCAGAAAAATCCTTAAAATAGTCAAGGACATCATACACAATTTCATCTACAATATGAACTGCTCCACTATTAACATCAAGCACAATAAAGAGTCCATTCATACTATACTTATGTATCATATTAAATTCTCCTTAAACACAAAAATTAAGCTAAGCCTATGCTTAGCCTAATTAAATAATAAATTATCTGTTTTCGCAAGCCTGATTTGCAACAGTACAAGAAGTCTTGCAAGCAGACTGACAAGAAGTCTGACATTCGCCACAGCCGCCCTTAGCAACAGTGTTCTGAAGTAACTTAGTATTTAAAGTCTTAACATGCTTCATAATAATATCCTCCTTCACATAATAAATTACTTTGATTATAACATATAAATACATCTTTTGCAACCGTATTTATATTAATTTTTATTACATTTGAAATATTAGCACCTTAGAAACCTCTACATATACAAATATTCTAAGAGAAACAACAAAGATAAATATAACTTTCTTAATAATAATCTGTTTAGTTAAATTTTATGTTTGTTATAAAAATCTTTAAGCTCACCCTTTCTTTTTTCGGGAATAAGATTTTTCTTACACCCTAAAATTGCCCCCTCTAAAGCTAAAAGTCTGTGAATACAGGCAGATGAATCAATGCTTTGAATCATAAGCCAGCTTTTTTCAGCTCCCAACTCTTTAAGCTTTTCCACACTGTCTATTCCTACCTTATTTAATTGTTTTTCAACAACAGCTCCAATATTTGGAAGTTTTGAAAGTTCTCCCATAATCTCCCTCCTTATTACCATATAACTAATTATACTTTAATATTTTACACCTCTTACAGCAGCAAAACCACAACAAATGAGGGCTATATTTGTTAAAAATTTGTGAATTTTTAAATTATAATTAATTTTGCAACCTTAAAATCTAATTATTAACCATAAAATCAACAAATTTCTTGAATATTAAAAATAGATAGTGTATAATAAAATATAATGCTTTAATTGTGTAATTTGTTTGGAGGAAAAATAAATGTGTGGTTTTTGTGGCTTTACAGGTAACATAGCCGATAAAGAAAATGTTATTATTGATATGATGAATAAGATTATACATCGTGGTCCTGACAGTGCCGGTACTCACATTAGTAATGAAGTTACTCTTGGTTTCAGACGACTTAGTATAATTGGTCTTGATGACGGTGCACAGCCTATATATAATGAGGATAGAAGTATAGTTATTGTATTTAATGGTGAAATTTATAATTACAAGCCTTTAAAAGAAATGCTTATTGAAAAAGGCCATACTTTTTATACTCATGCCGATACAGAAGTTCTTATTCACCTTTATGAAGAAAAAAAGGAAGAAATGTTAAATGACCTTAGAGGTATGTTTGCCTTTACTATTTATGACAGCAACACAGGTGAAATTTTTGCCGCAAGGGATTTTTTTGGTATTAAGCCTTATTATTATACTCAAATTAATGGCAATCTTATTTTTGGCTCTGAAATTAAGAGCTTTTTGCCACATCCTGATTTTAAAAAGGAAGTTAATACTGTGGCTTTGGAGAATTATCTTACTTTTCAGTATTCAGTTTTAGAAGAAACATTTTTTAAAGGCGTATTTAAACTTATGCCTGGACATTATCTTAAATTTAAAGACGGAAAACTTGATATTAAAAGATATTTTCAGCCTGAATTTGAGCCTAATAAAAGAGAGGGTACAAGCTTGCAGAAAACTATTCAAGATGTTGAAGATGTTATGCTTGACTCTGTAGGTATGCACACAGTAGTAAGTGATGTTGAAGTTGGCTCATTTTTATCAAGTGGTGTGGATTCAAGTTTTGTAGCTGCCACTTTTAGAAAAGATGCTGACCTTGCCTCTGGAAAAACATTTACTGTTGGTTTTGACTATGAAAAATATAATGAAATTGGCTATGCCGAGGCTTTAAGTGAAAAAGTTGGTATTAAAAATTATTCTAAGATTATTTCTACTGATGAATATTGGAAAAACCTTGGAAAGGTTCAGTATCACATGGACGAGCCTTTAGCTGACCCATCAGCTATTGCCCTTTTCTTTGTAAGTAAGCTTGCTTCAAAGTATGTAAAGGTTGCCCTTTCTGGAGAGGGTGCTGATGAATTTTTCGGTGGATATAATATTTATAAAGAGCCTATGGATTTGGCTATAACTAAGATTATTCCTAAACCTATAAGAAAGGCTATGGCTAAAATTTGTAAACTCCTTCCTGCAAGTATTAAGGGAAGAAATTATATTATAAGAGCAAGTCAGGATTTGGAAGAAAGATTTATTGGTAATGCCAAAATGTTCTCTGAAGAAGAAAGGGAAACTATTTTGAAAAATCCTACAGGAAAATATCATCATACTGAAATTACTAAGCCTTATTATGACTTTACAAAAAACCTTGATGATGTTACAAGAATGCAGTTTATAGACCTTAATCTTTGGATGGTTGGAGATATACTTCTTAAAGCCGACAAAATGAGTATGGCTAACTCTCTTGAGGTTAGAGTACCATTTCTTGACAAGGAAGTATTTGAAGTTGCAAGAAAAATTCCTACTGATTACAGGGTAAACAGACGAGCTACTAAGTATGCCTTTAGAATGGCTACTAAAAAATATCTTCCTGAAGAAGTTGCAAGTAAGAAAAAGCTTGGGTTCCCTGTGCCTACAAGAGTTTGGCTTAAAGAGGAAAAGTATTATAATATTATAAAGGAAGCCTTTACTTCTAAGGCTGCCCAAAAATATTTTAATACAGATAAAATTGTTAAATATCTTGACGACCACAAAGAGGGAAAGGCTGATAACAGCAGAAAAGTTTGGACTATATATATGTTTTTAGTATGGCATAAGGAATATTTTGAGGAGGCTTGTTAAAAAAATGAGTGATTGTATTTTTTGTAAGTTAGCAAATGGTGAAATTCCTACTAACACTATTTATGAAGATAATGATTTTAGAGTAATTCTTGATGCTGCTCCTGCAAATTTAGGACATTGTTTGGTTTTACCAAAAAGCCATGCAGCTAATATTTTTGAAATTGACAGTGAAATTTTAGGAAAAGCTTTCGTAGTTGCTCAAAAAATAGCTAATGCTGTAAAAAAGGCAACTAATTGCGACGGTATTAATATTTTACAGAATAACGGCGAAAGTGCAGGTCAAACTGTTTTCCATTTTCATATTCACATTATTCCAAGATTTAGTAGTGATGATGTTAAAATTGATTTTGGCAGTTTTAAGACAGATGATGTTTCTACAATAGCTAGTAAAATAATCGAGAATTTATGATTTTTGGGACTTTGTTATTGGGGACTTTGTCCCATTTGCACTAACTTTAAGCTTCCATAGTAATTAAATTTGTG
>JBJFFW010000159.1:0-4013 GCA_051892075.1 Lachnospirales bacterium | reverse complement strand
TATGGCAACTCCCTTTCTATCAAGAATTTCACCTCTTACAGGAGTTATTAATCTATCCCTTGTTTGCTGTTCATAGGCTAGAATTTGATATTCATCACCTTTAAAATACTGTATGTAAAAAATTCTGAAAATAAGTCCAAATAGCATTATCTCCCACACACATAACATAAAAACTATGTGGCGTTTTGCCCTAAGAGTAATTCTTTCTCTATTCATACTAACCTCTCTATAACAAAAAAGATATTGCAGCAGAAGTCCTACTACAATATCTTATTTTGTAAGAAGTTATTTTATGTTATCTCGCCCTTATTTTTACAGTTGTACCACTTTCAACTCTGGCACTTGCAGACGGCATTTGAACATAAACTGTCTTTTCAGTTGATTTCTTTTTAGAAGATGAAGTTTTTGTTTTCTTCTCAGAAGTATCCTCATCTTCATTATCTTCACTGTCAACATTTTCTTCATCACTTGTTGTATCAGATTTAATTTCAGCATCTTCTTCACTTACACTAACCTTAAAACCTGATGACTCAAGCATTTTTTTAGCATTGTCAACACTTAAACCACTAACATTTGGCACAGGCACAAGTTCGCTGTTATTTTTATTTACTATATTAAGTAAAATCTTGCTAGGCTTTCTTTCAAGCCTTGTACCTCCTGCCGGTGACTGATTGGCAATGGTATCACCTGAACCTATAATTTCAAAGTCAATATCATTTCCAATAAGTTCAGCTATAGTAGATTTTAAGTTAGAATTAGTATAATCTTTAACTGTATATGAAGTGTTTTGAGTTTCCTTATCCTTATCCTCGCCTTCATAATCAGGCTGTAAATCCTCATACTCAATAATATCTTCAAGTAATTTTTTCATACCTGGAGCAGGGGTAGCAGCACCACCGCTGTCACCATAACCCTCTGGGTCATAAATCATAACCATAGCTATAATATCAGGATTTTCAACAGAGTGATAAGCTATAAAACTTAAAGCATAAATATCTTTACTTCTGTCGCCCTGTTCGGCTGTACCTGTTTTACCACCAATAGAATAGCCTGCAATCTGAGCTTTACTACCTGTACCCTCTGTCATAGTTGTTTTAAGGGCTTCTCTTACCCAATCACTTGTTTGTTTAGAAATAACATTTCTAACAACATGAGGTTCTTTTTGTTCAACTAAATTACCCTCATTATCAATTATCTGTGACACAACATAAGGCTTCATAAGTTTTCCGCCGTTAATTAAAGCACAAAAAGCATTAAGAGCCTGAATTGATGTGCAGCTAAAACCCTGTCCGAAAGAGCTTGTTGCCATTTCTACACTATGTAAACTATTTAAACTGTAAAGAAGGTTTGACGCACTTGATTCAGCAGGCAAATCAATACCTGTTTTTTCACCAAAGCCAAAATCATGCTGATACTTCAAATAAGTTTCAGGACTCATTTTAGCAATAATATCCATCATACCTACATTACAAGATTGTGCTAAAATCTGTGTTACATTTAAAGGACCATGACCCTGTCTTGCGTGACAGTGAATTGTAGAGCCACCAACGGTCTTACTTCCTCCGCAAACATACACATCATCAGGAGAAATAATACCTTCTTCCAAAGCCATAGCTACAACTATAGGCTTATAAATAGAGCCTGGCTCAAAAGTGTTTGAAATATTAACATTTTTCCATGCACTATTAGCAATTTTAAGCTTATCCTCGTCTTTCATTTTATCCCAAACCTTGTTTATTTCTTCTTTTTCAAGGTCTGTAATTTTCATAGGGTCATTTGGGTCAAAAGACGGATACTGAGCCATTGCATAAACTTCACCTGTGTTTGGATTCATTATAATAGAAGAAGTATTTTTAGGTTTATATTCATCATAAGCCTGTTTGCATACTTCATCAGCATATCTTTGCAAATTAACATCAAGAGTTGTAACCAATGTATTACCCTTAATAGGCTGTTCTTTTTGAGTTACAATACTTCCGTCTTCTTCATAAGTTCTGAAAGTTCTGCCGGGAATACCTGTCATTTCACTACTGTATTTACTTTCAAGTCCCCACACACTTTCTCCTCTACTAAAGCCAAGAACCTGTGCTGCAAGCTGACCATTAGGATAAGAACGGCTTGAATCCTGTTCACCATAAAGCCAGTTATAACCAAGGTCATTAATTTCCTTACCCTTTGCAAAAGGAACTTTTTTCTGCAACACAAAATAATGTGTGTTTTTAGCAGGATTACCCTCAGAATCAGTTGCAATATAACTTCTTATTGTTTCCTCTTTAATTCCAAGTATTCTATCTAATGCCTCACAAGTCAGTTTTACAGGATAAACTTTATCTTCCTCATCTCTTTTAGCATTAAGTTTAGCCTGATAAGCCTCCTGCTCCACAAGAAGCTTAACATCAAGAATAATATTATATACAGTTTCACCAAGAGCAAGAGTTTCTCCATTTCTGTCTAAAATATCACCCTTATTAGGACTTAAAACCTTATCCTGAACCTTATTAACCTGATTTTGAACGGCAGCAGCCTCATACTCATCACCCTTTGCCTTAATAGCATAAACTCTGTAAAAGCCAACATAAGATAAGGCAATAACTGCCACAAGAAGCATTAACATAAGACGAGAGGCATAGCCAATGTTTGCCTCTCGTGTCTTTTTATTTTTATTATTTTTTTTCATATTAATCAACCCTTAAAAAATGTTCTTTAAAAAGGACCAAAAACCTTCTTCTTTTCCACCTGTTTCCGCCTCATACTGAACAGTATAACTATCCTTAGGCACATTAATCTCCACAATCTGATATTCAGCAGGCATCTGAAGTCCAAGTTTCATAGCCTCAGACTGAATTTTATCAAGGTCTAAGTTTTCTTCAATAGATACCTCAATATATTCATTATCTTCCTTAGTCTGCACAAGTCTGTCCTGAAGCTCGACTAAATCAGTTCTCATAGCACTGTTAGAGGCATACACACAAAGCAGTGTCAACACAAAACAAAATATAACCGCTATTGTACCATAGGTCTTAAGTAAACTCAATGGTGCTGCCTCCTTTACTCTTGAATATACTACTTTCTTTTTCTTATTTTTAGTAGGAGGTGTAACTGTTTCATTAGCATAGTCAAAAGCTTCTGATGTGTAGTTGTATCTTGCATTGTATCTTCTGTTAGTTGTGGCAGTTCTTCTACTATAGTCATTATAGCTTACAAAATTACCATATCTGTTGTAATTACTTCTAGCACCATTACTTTTCACGCCTACACCGCCTTTCTATTGAAATTATAACTTTTCAATAACCCTTAGCTTGGCACTTCTTGAGCGATGATTAGCCTTAAGCTCCTCATCACTTGGAATAATAGGCTTTCTTGTTATAACCTTAACCCTAGGCTTTTTTCCACAAACACAAATAGGAAAATCCCTTGGACATGTGCAAGGATTTTCCAAATTTCTAAACACTGTCTTAACAATTCTATCTTCTAATGAGTGGAAAGTAATTATACAAATTCTACCCTTAGGTTTAAGCAAATCTACCATATTATTAATAGTGCCCTCAAGTATACCAAGTTCATTATTAACTTCTATTCGTATAGCTTGAAAGGTTCTCTTTGCAGGATGCGGCCCGTCAGCTCTTGCACCCTTTGGCACAGCCTTTTTAATAACTGATACCAATTCAAATGTTGTTCTTATTGGTTTAATATTTCTCTCTTTTACAATAAAACTGGCTATTCTCTTAGCCCATCTTTCCTCACCATAATCTCTTATGATTTTAAAAAGCTCGTCCTCAGAATATTCATTAACCACCTTATCAGCAGACAGAGGACAAGTGATGTCCATTCTCATATCAAGAGGGGCATCATGATTGTAGGAGAAACCCCTGTCTGCTTCATCTAATTGGTGGGAGGATACACCAAGATCTAGTAAAAATGCGTTAATACTATCCTGACCAAAGCCAAGACCTTCAACTATATTTTTAATGTCTGAAAAATTACTGTGAACATATTTTACATTATTAAATTCT
>JBJFFW010000158.1:0-4020 GCA_051892075.1 Lachnospirales bacterium | reverse complement strand
ACTTATTAATCTCTTTTCTTATAAACTCGCTATCACTTATCCTGCT
Source organism: Lachnospirales bacterium (assembly GCA_051892075.1). GTDB lineage: Bacteria > Bacillota > Clostridia > Lachnospirales > CAG-274 > HGM11788. Next base: position 3,974 of record JBJFFW010000158.1, on the reverse strand, counting down.
TTCTGCTCCCTGTTTAATTATTTCATTAATGTAAGGTGTTAGCCACCCCGGAAACTGAAATTGAAACATTCCATATCACCTCTATTCAAAACTGAAAGTATTTCCAGCCATAAAATCTTCCATAGCATATCGCATTGCGTCCATCAAATGATTAAAACAGTCTATAGGTCTGTTAATACCCTTGCCTGTCTTTTTGTCTTTATCCCATTGATAGTTGCTTATCTCTCTGATAAACCCTGTACATTTTGGGTGTATAATAATTTTAAAACTCTGTATGTAATCAATACCATTAGAAATACTGTCAGGACCTTTTCTAGCAGCTCTAATATTATTAAGTCCAAGTACCCTAAGTCTTTCAATACTTTTTGGCTCTGATGAATCAGCTCTTATTCTTTCTTTAGCATAACCCATTTTGCTTATTTCTCTAAAAATATCTTCATTTGTAAGACCTTTTTTGTAAAGCTCATCAAATACATATATCGCCGTGTTAGATATATCTACAATTCCACAGAATAAAGCAGTTTCATCGTTTGTATAACCAAAATCAAGACCAAATACAGCCTTTGTACTATTATCTCTAACTTCTTCAATGTTGAAAAATCTTTCTTCCCAGTTTTCATATACAAGACCCTCAGTAATACCCCAATTACCAAGACCTGCCACTTCATATCTTCTAGGGTTATTAATTTTCATATCTTCAAAAAGTTTCAAATCAGCTTCATCTAGCCACTCATTGCACTTGTAGTTAGTTGTAATTGCAAGAATATTGCTATCCTCAACATCAAAAAATCTTTTTTTAAGCCAATGCCCCTCATTCCAAGGGTTGAAAGTTAGGGTAACTTGTTTAAAAAGTCCATCAGGAGCTACACCTCTTATTGATTCGTCCACCATATTAAAATCATCTTCTGATGTGATTTCATAAGCCTCCTCAATCCATAGCCAACAAAGGCAACCTGTTCCAACAGCAATAGATGTAATCTTCAAAGGGTCATCAAGTCCCCTAAAGTAAATCTTCTGCCCTGTAGACTTGTATGTTATCTCAAGGGGACTCAGCTTGCAATCAAAAAGGCTGTCCACATTAAGTCTGTGAATGGCCCATTTAAGCTCCGTATAACAACTGTCTTTAAGAGTACCAAATACCTTACGCACCACAAGCAAATTAGCCTGTGGGTATTTCATAATTCTGTATATTAAATTTAAGGCTGTAGTCTTGCTTTTCTTGCTGGCTCTTGACCCTTTGCACACTCTATATCTGCCTTTAAAGTTCCAAAAGTCTTTGTAGCCTTTTCCGACTATATCAGGAAGATATATGTTGACTTTATTCACTTAAATCACTCTCCCCAGAGAAAATGACTTGTGCAACACCGTCAACCTTTAATGTGTCGGTGAATAGATTATATCTTTTACCTAAAAGTTCTGCTGCTTTAAGCCTGTCTTTTGCAGATACATCAATATCAGTAATGGTTTGAGCTCCTTCACCTATCCATTTTAAGGTCTGCTCCTGTTGCTCTCCACGCATTACAGAGGTCAAATATTGTTCAATTTCACTTGCATCTGCAATTTTGTCAGGTGCAGTTTGTTTTACTCGCATCTGTAACTCGCTAATATATTCCCTGATAGACGGTTTTGACAGGTTTTCTGTTCCCATTTGTCTCGCTGAAAGTTCCGAGTACCCTGCTCTGATTGCTGCCTGTGTGGCATTACAATCAATTATATATTCTTCACAAAATCTTTTCTGCTTTGCTGTTAATTTCATAATGCCACCTCCTATTTTTTTCAAAACAAAAACAGCCCCTAAATTTCAGAGCTGTTTTAAATATTAGAAAGAAGTTTGTCAAAATGAAAAAGTATTTTTTAGCTTTTTCACATTATCATAATAACACGAAAGTAGGGGGTCGTAGTGCCATTTTTAATAAAATTATATTTTTTTATCAAGAATGTCAAAGAATTTTCTCCTTTTGTTATAGAATGTTTTCTCAGGACAATCTATGTACAAATATCTTGGTGGTATACCTTCCGTCACATTGGTGATAATAGCCATATACATTTTGCTATCCGCTTCTATTGCAGCCTGTTCTATAGCTTCTATTCTTTGTTTTAATTTCGCTAGTTTTATAGCTATTTCTGCAGTTGTATCACGCATATTATGAGTTGTTGGCATATCGGAAATTTCTACAGCCTTAACACCACTATAAGGTAAATGCCTTGCTTCTTCCTTCATTTCCTTATATTGTAAACATATATTTTTTAATTCTCTATATCTAAACTTACTAAGGTTTTTAATTTTTAAATCTTTTTCACTTATAAATTCACCTCTTGACCTAAAACCAAATAACAGTTATAATATATTTATCCTAGTTGCTCTTTGGTTTATCCAAGGGGCTTTTTTATTGTTATTATCCAAGCACTTTACCACCAGCATAAATAATACAGCATAAAATTATTAAAACAATTATTCCCACTTGTAATTCTCCTCCTCCCCAATCAGCTTAAGGGCTGACCATTTTCGGTAAACCTTTTATATTTTGCAATAGCCTATGTCAGTTCTCCCATTTCCTCAATCAACATAACAGATTGAGATTTAAAACCATAGTAGTCGGCAATTTTATGTATATTATGTACAAATTCCATTTCTACTCCTTCCACTCTCTTTCCAGCCATTCTCTTTTGCATCCTGTACACAGTCCTGCATCAAGTCCATCAAAGCCACAATTAGGATTGTATATATAAGGACAAGCTATATAATCTTCGACATAATCAAATGCTTTATCATTACCATCAATACCATCTTGCAATGATTTTACCAACATTTCTGCATTTGTCATTTTTCTATATCCTCCCTTAACTTTTATATAATTTTTCCAAAGCTGATTTTAAGCCTTCATTATGTCTTTCATCCACTAAATCAAAAGTGTCTTCTCCTGTTCTCATCATTTCTTGCCATTCATTACAGGTAGCTCTTATAGCAATAATCTCATTGTTTGTTAAATATATGCTTTTTCCCATTTGTTAAACCTCTTTCATTCTTTTAAACATCTTTTTAAATCTAGCCTTTTTATATGTCTTTCGTCTGTATTTAACATCAAGTTTTAAGGATTTTTGCAAATTCTCAAATGCTTTGCAAATATTAAATATTGCCTGCTTTTGTGCTTCAAAAATGTCGTTTATATTTTTTATTAACATTTCTTCACTTCCTCATTAAGCCAGTTTTTAATATTAATTTCATCACACTCATTTATATTAATAGGACAATTCCCGCAACTTTCATACACACAAGCTTCGGTTATACTGTCTATAAAATATGCAAGTTCATCTATGTTCATATTTTTTATATGTTCAAAATTTGTCATTGTTTGCACTTCTTTCTCCTCTCTATTTTCTGTATCTAATCCATATACGCAGAAATTGCACAAGTTTGAAGGTGTGCAACCTTCGCAGAGTTTACATATAGACATTTATACCTCCAATAGCTCCGGATTATCGTGGATGTTGCCAATTACTATTGACGATATTAAATATGTGTTGTCATCATCTATGCCAATATCAAATGCAGTCACATACTCGTCTTCTCCAGCAACATATTTAAAATCAAAACCAAATGTAGTAGCGCCTTCAACGGTTAATAATTCGTTGTCGGTTGTGTCTTTTATTATATCGCCCTCGAAAATTTTAACACCGTTCTTATCCTGCAAGCCTGTGTACTGACCTACAGTATCTTCATTAACATATAATTCATGTAATCCATCACTATCAACAGCGCCTATAGTTGCTCCACCTAAACGATGAATCAAATCACCATACACCCAATTACTCCCAATTTCCGCTTTGCCTCTAAATAATATTTCTCTCATTCTTCAGCCTCCTCAAATTCATAATCTCTTTTTAACGCTTCAATAGGTATATAGTTATTAATATTAACACTTGCTATTTCTCTTCTTGAATTTACTTGATTTTCAATGTATGCAGTCATTCCA
>JBJFFW010000157.1:0-4104 GCA_051892075.1 Lachnospirales bacterium | reverse complement strand
CAAGAACAGATAACGAAAAAGATGAAATTTTCCACGATAATGAGGTTTTAAGAAAGAAGCTTTCTGATTTATGGATTAGAGTTAAATCAGCAAAATAAATAAAATTAAGAGAGGCTAAAAAAGCCTCTTTTAATTTGTAAGGAGATAGAAAAATGAAAATAACATATATTTATCACAGCTCATATTTAATTGAATTTGAAAATTTATATATGCTTTTTGACTATTTTAATGGAGAACTTCCAAAACTTAATAAAAATAAGCCAATTTATGTTTTTTCAAGTCATTCTCACGCTGACCATTTTGATATTTCAATATTTGATATTTTAAAGGATATGAATACAAAATACATTCTTTCAAGAGATATTTATAAAAAACATAAAATTGAGGCAGACAATATCACCTATGTATACCCAAATAAAGAATATGAAATAGATAATATTAATATTAAAACATTAAAATCTACAGATTTAGGTGTAGCCTTTTTAATGGAGTATAATAATAAGACAATTTTTCACAGTGGCGACCTTCATTATTGGGTATGGAGAGAGGAAACAAAAGAATATAACAACAATATGGAGATAAACTATAAAAGAGAAATTGAAAAACTTAAAAATATAAATATTGATATTGCCTTTGTTCCCCTTGACCCAAGGCAGGAGGATTGGTATTATATGGGTATGAATTATATAATAGATAATTTAAAAGTAAAAAATGTATTTCCAATGCACCTTTGGGATAAATATGAAATAATTGACAAGTTTATATCCGAAGGATATAATAAAAGTGATGTAAAAATTTTTAGAATAACAAAACCATTAGATAATTGGGAGGTATGAAAAATGAACTTTAAAATGATTCATGAAAATTATAATGTGGCAGATTTGGATAAATCCATTAAATTTTATAATGAAGCCCTTGGCTTAAAAGAAGACAGAAGAAAAACTGCCGAAGACGGTTCATTTATTATTGTTTATATGAAAAATGAAACTACTGATTTTGAACTTGAGCTTACTTGGCTTAGAGATATGGACAGACCTTATAATCTTGGTGACTGCGAATTTCATTTAGCTTTTAGAACAGATGATTTTGACGCAGCTTATAAAAAGCACAAGGAAATGGGTTGTATTTGCTATGAAAATCCTAAAATGGGTATTTATTTTATAAGTGACCCTGATGGCTACTGGCTTGAGATAGTGCCTACTCGTGTTTAATTACAAAATAGAAAATGGCAAGCTTATTAAGGATAATTCAAATAATGGTAATATATTTGTTTTAAATGAATACGAATTTCAAAATTCCTCACTTTATGCTGATTATATTCACCATAATAAAACTTATCTTAAATATACAAAATTTGAGGCTTATACCGATTACATTTTCTTTTCTCTTGCTGTTCCCAATAAACAGGAAATTGAAAAGAATTCAAATATGGATATATATATTAAAAATGACAGTGTTGTTTTTGTAAACAGTTGTGATTTTGTTAATAACATTATTAATAAAATCACAGAGCTTACAAGTGCTGAACTTACAATAGCCAAATTTATATATTTTTTTATTAGTATAGTTATTGAAAATGACCTTTTATATATTGATAAAACCGAGGATAAACTAACTAATATTGAAGAAAATTTATTAAAAGGAAATATTGATAATTTTAATGAATTAATAAGTCTGCCTAAAAAAAGACTTTATGTCTTTTACAGATATTATAATCACCTTTTGGATATTTGCCAAAGTCTTGCAAGTAAAGAAGCTCTAATTAATGATGAATATGACACAGAGCTTATTAAACTTCTTACTTCAAGAATTGACAGATTAAAAAATGAAACTGCCTACCTTAAAGAATATGTAAGACAGCTTCAAGACACATATCAATCACAAATTACAGCTAAACAAAATGACATTATGACTGTTTTAACAATAGTAACAACAGTTGTACTTCCCCTATCCCTTATTGCAGGGTGGTATGGTATGAATTTTAAAAATATGCCTGAGTTAATGTGGAAATATGGATATATCTATGTTATAGTTTTAAGTGTGCTTGTTGTGATTATTTGTCTGTTAGTATTTAAAAAGAAAAAATATTTTTAACAAACCTAATCCATCACTAAAAAAACACTCTTTCGAGTGTTTTTTTAGTAAATTATTTATTTGTAAATTCTACAAGTTCATTAAGCTTAGAAAGTGCCTTTCCGCTGTCAATAGACTCCTCTGCCAACTTAATGCCCTCAGCCAAACTCTCAGCTATACCAGCCACATAAATAGCTGCACCGGCATTCATAAGCACAATATCTCTTTTAGGTGATTTTTCTCCCTTTAAAATTGATAATGTAATTTCAGCATTTTCACAAGCCTTACCACCCTTAACATCATCAGCAGTTGCTCTACTTATGCCAAATTCTTCAGGTGTTATGTAGTAGTTACTAACCTTTCCGTTATTTATTTCAGATACTTTTGTTCTGTCTGTAACGGTAATTTCATCTGTACCGCCCATACCATAAACAATCATACCCTTTTCAACACCCATTGCCATAAGAGCATAAGCAAGAGGTTCAGTATAATTTTCAGCAAATACACCAATTACAACACCCTTTGCATCAGATGGATTAGAAAGAGGTCCTAAAATATTAAAAATAGTTCTTATGCCCATTTCAGACCTAGCCTGACCTACATTCTTCATTGACTTATTAAAAGTCTGGGCAAACATAAAGCCCATACCTACTTCTTCAATGCACTTTTCAACTTTTTTTGAATCAAGCATAATATTAACTCCCAAAGCCTCAAGTACATCGGCTGCACCACTTCTGCTTGAAATAGCTCTGTTGCCATGTTTTGCAATAGGAACTCCTGCACCACAAGCTACAAAGGCAGCAGTAGTTGAAATATTAAAACTGTTTGCACCGTCACCACCTGTGCCTACAAGGTCAACATATCTTACATCACATTTAGGCTTAACATGTTCAGCCTTTTGCTGCATAACAGTTGCACAGCCTACGATTTCATCAATAGTTTCACCTTTCATTCTAAGAGCAGTTAAAAAACCACCAAGCTGAGCCTGAGTTGCCTCACCACTAAGCATAATATTCATAACTTCCTTAGCCTCATCAATAGTAAGGTCATTACCATTAACAACCTTATTAATAGCTTCTTTCATTGTCATAACAATCTCTCCTTTAGCCTATTAAATCATTAATAAGATTATACACCTATTTTTCGTAAAAATAAAGAACTTTTTTAGTTCTAATAAAATTTTTTTTGAATAATAATAATTAAGGAGTATTCTGAAAGGAGAAATATATGGAAAATAATACTATACAGACTAACAAAATTAAATTAAGCGGTAAAATTATAACCGAGCCACAGCCATCTCATCAGGTTTATGGAGAAAACTTTTATGGATTTATGCTGGATTGTGTAAGGCTTTCTCAAGCAAGTGATATTCTGCCTGTAACGATTTCGGACAGATTATTAATACATAATAAAATTGAAGTTGGAAATTATGTAAATATTGAAGGACAAATTCGCTCCTATAACAGCTATTCTGAGGGCAAAACTCATCTTATACTTACAGTTTTTGTAAAAAATATTGAAATATGTGATAAACTTGAAGGAAATAATCCAAATGATGTCTATCTTAATGGCTATATATGTAAAGAGCCTATTTATCGCACAACTCCCTTTGGCAGAGAAATTGCCGATGTACTTTTAGCCGTAAACAGAGCCTACAGTAAATCTGACTATATCCCAATTATATGTTGGGGAAGAAATGCAAGATTTGTATCAAGTCTTGATATTGGCAGTAATATTATAGTAAATGGCAGAATGCAGTCAAGAGTTTATCAAAAGAAAATTGATGATGAAACAATCCTTGAAAAAACAGCCTATGAAGTTTCTGTATCAAAGGTTGAATATATAGAGGGATAGTAAATAAAAAGTTATTAAATGGTAATTATATACATATTATTAAATGTTTTATATAAATTTATATAAACAGTTAACAAAATTTATTTTACCCTTTTTAATTTAATAGCTAAGTTCACAGTTTTTCCAGGACAAACGCACGAGTAAATAAATTGTAAACAAACTTTAATATAATACCGC
>JBJFFW010000156.1:0-18862 GCA_051892075.1 Lachnospirales bacterium | reverse complement strand
AGGCTTTAATGAGTAAGTGGCTGGTTACTATTAAAACTGATGTTGATATTGATACAGGTGATTTTCAGTTTGCTAAAGTTTTTGGTATATTTAATGATGAAAGCTATGCTTGTTTTAAAGAATACGAATTTAAGTCTTTACTTAAATATTTTGATGTAAGTGAAAAACCTAAAACTGATTCTTTATATGAAATTACTGATAAATTGCCGGAAATTTTAAATGATGTAAGCTATAAACTTATTTGTGAAGATAAAAAAATATGTGCTTTAAGTATTAGTATGGAGGATAATAAGGCTTTTGTTATAAAAGAGCCTAAAACAGATATTTTAAAGAGCTTTTTTGAAAGTGATTTTAAAAAGTCAGCTCATAATGTAAAAAGCGACATTGTTATTTTAAATAGTCTTGGAATACAGGTTAAAAATGTTGTTTTTGATACTATGCTTGCAGGCTATATTTTAAATTCAGATAAGGAAAATTATGAATACAATGAAATGGCTGAGGATTTTTTAGGTGAAAGTCATTTAAGCAGTGAAGAAATTTTAGGAAAAGGCAAAAGCAAAAAATCTGTTCTTGATTTAGGTGATGAAGAATTTTTGGCTTATTGTGGTGGCTTTGCTGATATTAGCAGGAGAGCCGAGGCTGTTATGAAAAAACAGCTTGAAGAAAACAATCAGCTTGATTTATACTATAATATAGAGCTTCCTTTAACCTTTGTTTTAGCTGATATGGAGCTTGAAGGTATGCAAATTGACATTAAGGCTTTGGAAGAATACAGAGATAAGCTTGATGAGAAAATTAAGGAGCTTACCTCTGATATATATTGGCTTGCAGGAGAGGAATTTAATATTAATTCTCCTAAGCAGTTAAGCTATATTTTATTTGAAAAACTTGGCTTAAAAGGTGGCAAGAAAACTAAAACAGGTTGGTCTACATCAGCAGATATTTTGGAAAAACTTAAAGATAAAGATGAAATTGTAGGAAAAGTTTTGGAATACAGAAGCTATGCTAAACTTAAAAGCACCTATGCTGACGGACTTTTGGCTCTTGTAAAAGAAAACGGCAGAATTTATACTACCTTTAACCAAACCGTTACAACTACAGGCAGAATAAGCTCTACAGAGCCTAATTTACAAAATATTCCAATAAGACTTGAACTTGGCAGAGAATTAAGAAAAGTTTTTGTGGCAAAAGAGGGCTGTTGTTATTTAGATGCAGACTATTCTCAAATAGAGCTTAGAGTTTTGGCATCTATGGCAGAAGATGAAGTTTTAATTAATGCTTTTAAAGAAAATATGGATATTCATACTCTTACTGCATCTCAGGTTTTTAACACTCCTTTTAATGAGGTTACTCCTTTACAAAGAAGAAATGCTAAAGCCGTTAATTTTGGTATAATTTATGGAATGGGAGCTTTTAGCTTATCACAGGATTTAGGAATTACTAAAAAAGAGGCAGATAATTATATTAAAAGTTATTTTGAAAAATATCCAAAAATTAAGGCATTTATTGATAAGTGTGTTGAAGATGCTCATAACCTTGGCTATGCCAAAACTATTTTTAACAGAAGAAGATATATTAAGGAAATAAGCAGTTCTAACTTTATTCAAAGAAGTTTTGGTGAAAGAGTTGCTATGAATATGCCTGTTCAGGGCAGTGCTGCTGATATTATTAAAATAGCTATGGTTAAAGTTTACAACAGATTAAAAGAAGAAGGCTTTAAATCAAAGCTGATTTTACAGGTACATGATGAACTTATTATAGAAGCCTATGAAGATGAGGCAGAGGCTGTAGCAAGACTTTTGCAGGAGGAAATGGAAAGTGCCGTAAGTCTTTCTACACCAATGAATGCCGAAGTTCATAAGGGCAGAAATTGGTTTGAGGCAAAATGATGAAGTATGTAATTGGTTTAACAGGGCAAAGTGGCAGTGGTAAAAGTGTAGTGGCAAAAATTATGGGAGAGTTAGGAGCAACTATACTTGATTGTGATGAAATTGCTCATAAAAATATGGAGATAAGTGGTGTAGCTTATGGAGAAATTGTAAGTTTTTTTGGTAAAGGTATTTTAAATTGTGATGGTACCATTAACAGAAAAGCTTTGGGTAGAATTGTTTTTAATGATAAACAAATGCTTAAAAAACTCAATGAAATTACTCATAAGCATATTTATAACTATGTGTGTAATAGAATTAATATATCAGAGGGAATTATTGTTATAGATGCACCACTGCTTTTTGAAGCAGGACTAAATAAAATATGCCAAAGTGTGTGGTCTGTTGTCTGCGATGAAAGCATAAGAGCTGAAAGAGTAATGAAAAGAGATAACATTACAAAAGATGAGGCTGTTGCAAGATTTAAAAATCAAAAAGATAAGGATTTTTTTGTGGAAAACAGCGATGTTGTATTTGATAATTCTAAAAATGTGGAGATTTTAAAAGAAAGGGTAATTTATGAGTTTAATAAAGTTCTTAATTAAAACGGCTGTTTTGCTGGCTATAGCTGTAGTTTTACTATATATTGCAGTATGTATTTATTTTCCTGTTAAGCATCTTGATATTATAGAAAAATATTCAGAAGAATATGGACTTGATAGGGCTTTTGTGTGTGCAATTATTAAAACTGAAAGCAATTTTAATGAAAATGCCGAATCAAGAAAAGGTGCAAGAGGCTTAATGCAGCTTATGCCTGATACTATTGATTGGGCTGTTACTAAAATTCCTGTTGAAAATTTTAGCTATGCCGATATTGAAAAACCGGAGGTAAATATAAAAATTGGCTGTTGGGTGCTAAATTATCTTAATAATCAGTTAAATGATGAAAGACTTACTATTGCAGCTTATAATGCAGGTATTGGTAATATTAAAAAGTGGCTTAATAATTCTGATTACAGTCTTGACGGCAGCAGCCTTTATTCAATTCCTTATGGTGAAACAGAAAAATATGTTGAAAAAGTGGAACTTTATAAAAATATTTATACTATACTTTTGAGGTATGATTTTTATGACATTAAGAAGATTTTTTAGTCTGATATTATGTTTTATAATTTTATCAGGCTGTTCTCAGACTACAACTGAAAATAGTGAAAATACTACAGAACCTACAACAGAGGTGGTGTCAGCAGAAAAAACCATAACACCTGTAAAAGGTGGAAGTTTGAAACTTTGTATGAATACTCCTCTTACTTTAAATCCTCTAAAAAATGAGGATACAACTGTTGATTCTGTTTTAAAAATTATATATGAGCCTTTGTTTAATATAGACTCCAGTATGAATATTATACCTAATATTGCTGAAAGCTATGAGGTTTTGGGCTCTACAATTACAATTAGAGTTAAGGATAATATTTACTGGCAGGACGGCAAGGCAATAGGTGCTGATGATGTTGTATATTCTCTTGATACAATTTCAGATGCCGGTCCTAACAGTATGTATAAAAGCTGTATGCTAAATATTTCAAGCTATGAACAAACAGGAGATAAAACTCTTAATATTTACTACAAAGACCCTGTTGGTGCAGCTATTTATAACCTTACATTTCCTATAATTCCAAAACACTATTTTAAGGGAAATGATGAGGCTGATATGATTCCTATGGGAAGTGGAAGTTTTGCTTATGACAGTTTAAAAATTGCCAAGCAGCTTAATTTAAAATCCTGTAATGGAATAAATGGGGAGCCTTATATTTCAAATATTGAAGTTATGCTTATAGGTGATGAGGCTACAAGGCTTAGTGCTGCTGAAAATGGTGTTATTGATGTGTACTGTATTGGTGCTGATGAACTTGGTGATATTAAAAATGATATTACATCTGATGCCAAACTTTGCACAACCAACAGATTTGAATTTATTGGATTTAACACAAGAAAAAGTATTTTCCAAACTGCCACTTTAAGACAAGCTATGGCTTGTATTGTGCCGGCAGAAAGTATTATAAAGGGTGTTTATATAAATAATGTTACTCCTTCTATTACACCTGTAAATCCTGATAGTGTAAATACTGATTTGACAGGTGTTGATACTTATAAAAATGATTTATCAACTGCAAATACACTTATTTTGGCTTCGGGTTTGACAAAAAACGATTTCTCATTTAAAATACTTGTAAATAGTGAAAACAGTATGAGGGTTAAATCTGCCGGAATTTTAAGTGAAGCCTTTAATGAGTTTGGCTTTTCTACAAGTGTTGAACAGGTTAGCTTTGAAGATTATAAGGCAAAACTTCAGTCAGGTGATTTTGATATGTATATGGGTGCAGTTGAGCTTATGGCTAATATGAATGTAGCTCAGCTTGTGGGTACAAATGGTTCTGTTAATTTTACGGGATATTCTAACTCTCAAGTTGATGATGCTATAAATAAAGTAAATTCTTCAGTGGATTTTGAAAGCTATAAAAAATCCCTTAATGAACTTAATAAAGTTCTTTCATACGAACTTCCTGTTGTGGGAATAGGGTTTAATAAAAATGCTGTGGTTCATTCTGATAGAATTAAAGGTGAGATTACACCTATTTTTAATAATTGCTACTACAATATAACTAGATGGTTTATTTCGGAATAAGTAAGGTGATATTATGATGAAAAGATGTTTTTTAACAGGTGAATATGTTTTTTATGCAACTGACAGAGCAAAAAGACCCCATAGTTTTAAAAAGACTGAGGTTAAAACTACTCCAAGGGAGTATTGTCCTTTTTGCCCTGAACACGAAAGTTATACTCCGGGAGTTTTGTTTGCTTCAGAGGACAGGTCTATTAGAATTGTTGAAAACAAATATCCCTTTATTCCAAAAAACAGCCAGTTTTTTGGTCAGCATGATGTACTTATAGATACTCCTAATCACGATGAAACTTTAATTCAGTTTAGTGATGAACATATGGAAAAGCTTATAAGGGTAATTTATGACAGATATAAAAATCTTGAACTTGACGGCAGAAGCCGTTATGTTCAGGTGTTTAAAAATCAGGGTAAAGATGCCGGTGCAAGTCAGTCCCATTCCCATTGGCAGATTACTTCTTTATGTGTTATTCCTGCTAAAATGGAACATCTTTTAGGTGTACTTAAAAAATTTTATGATGATACAGGCAAGTGTTATTTTTGCAATTTAAACTTTGAGGATAGAATTGTTGAGGAAAACGAGGATTTTATATCTTATATTCCTGCTGATGGAAAATTCCCTTATGGTATGGATATTTTGCCTAAAAGACATATTGATTCCATTAATAAATTTACCGATAGAGAAATTAAAAATTTTGGAATTATACTTAGAAATTCTTTGCAAAGACTTAATAAAATAAAAGAAGATGTTTCTTATAATGTATGTCTTTATTCAGCGCCTAAAAACAGCAAAAGTGAAAAATATTTTCATTTTTATGCACAGATTATTCCAAGAATAGGCTATATGGCTGGTTTTGAATTTAGTACAGGCTGTTATATAAATTCCACTCTGCCTGAAATAGCGGCAAAAGAGCTTAGAGAAGTTTATAATAATTAATTATAAAAGAGGTTTTTTTAATGAGTAAAATAAAGCTTGGCATTTTAACGGGAGGAAACTCCATTGAAAGGGAGGTTTCAAAATTATCCTGTGAAAATGTGCTTAATTGTCTTGATTATGATAAATATGATGTTTGGGTTAAAGAGGTTGATGTAAATAAAAAGGATTGGATTGAAACTCTTATTAAAAATCCACCTGATATTATTTTAAGCACCTTACATGGTGGCAGAGGTGAAAATGGTTCTATGCAGGGACTTTTGCACTATTTAAACATTCCTTACACAGGAAGTAAGGTTTTGGCAAGTTCAATGTGTATGGATAAAAAAGTTGCAAAAAAAATACTTAATGCCTGTCATATACCTACTATTCAGGATATTTACATAAAAAGAAATGAAAATATTGATATATTTGAAGAATCTCTAAAAAGACTTGGCTATCCTCTTATTATTAAGCCAAATAGAGGAGGTTCAAGTATAGGTATAAAAATCTGTAGGAATTTTGATGATGTTAAAAGTGGTGCAGAGGTAATTGTAAATAAATATGATGATGATATTTTAATTGAAAAATACATTGAAGGCAGGGAAATTTCCTGTTGTATTTTAGAAAGTGTAGAGGGTAGAGAAGCCTGTATCATAGATATTGATAACAAAGGTGAGATTTTTGCTTATGAGGATAAGTATAAAAACAAAACTCAGGCAAAATTATCGGCTATCCCCTCTTATATGCAGGATATGATAAAAGCTTTGGCTCTTAAAACCTTTGATGAACTTAAATGTAAGGGATATGCCATTGTGGATATGATGGTTAAAGAAGAACAGGTTTATGTCATTGAGGTAAATACATTGCCGGGACTTACTTCTACAAGCCTTATTCCAAAGACAGCAGAGCTTCTTAATATGAGCTTTGGTGAATTTCTTGATAAGCTTATAGAATTTGAGCTAAATAAATAAGGAGAGATTTTGTGAGTGACAAAAATGAAGGCAATAAGCCTAAGCTTGTTGTAATTGAAAATAATAATGTAAAAACTAAAAAAAATGTACCAAAAAAGACAACTGAAAATAAAAAGGCAACTAACAAAAATAAAGTAAAGCCTAAAATAGTATCTAAGAACAATGAAAAACAAAAAACAACAACCAAAAATAGTGAAAAAAATAAAGCTGTACCTAAAAATATGGAAAGGTCTAAGGAAGTGCCTAAAAGTAACGAAAAAAGCAAAACACCTCCTAAAAATAGTGAAAAAGTAAAGGTAACACCTAAAAAAGCTGAAAAACAAAAAAAAGAAAAGAAGCCCAATAATCAAAAAAATAAAAGAAAAATTAATTTTAAAATTATTATTGGCATTATTTTAGCTGTTATTTTTATTGCTGCCATAGTTTTTTTAATAAAATCAAAAAAGATTTCTTTTGTAAGCGACAGCAGTAATTTGTATTCAACGGAATTTGGTGTTAATTCAAAG
Source organism: Lachnospirales bacterium (assembly GCA_051892075.1). GTDB lineage: Bacteria > Bacillota > Clostridia > Lachnospirales > CAG-274 > HGM11788. The sequence goes on along the minus strand of JBJFFW010000156.1, from coordinate 11,921 downwards.
GCTGATTTTTGTGTACTTAACAGAAATATCTTTTACTGCACTAAAGATGTGGCAACACTTCTTGATAAAAAGGGTCAGCAGGTATGGTCTGATACTTTGTCTATGGTTTCACCTGTTATGATTAACGATGGAAATTATGTAGGTGTTGGCGATATTAAAAATAAGGTGCTTAATGTATATGGTGAAACGGGAAAGGTTTATTCCCTTGAAACCGATGGAAATATTACTGCTTTTGCCGTAAATAAAATGGGTGCATCTGCTGTTGTGTGCAGGGATTCAAAAGATGATGATTATAGTGTAAGTGTGTATAATCAGGAAGGCAAAAAAATGTTTATGGGTTCTTATGTAAGTAAGGACGGAATACCTATAACTATTGATATTTCTGATGACAGTTCTAAGGTTGTAGTAGGCTTTTTAAATGTCAGTAAAATTGATATTACTTCAAATATTTTGTTCTATTCAACTGATAAGGCTGTAGCGCAAAAAATTGAAAATTCAGATGCTATGTTTGCAGCCGTAAACTGTGATAAGGAAATGGTTGGAAAGGTTAAATTTCTTGATAATGACAGTTGTATTATTGCAACAGATAAAAGCCTTATTAATATTGGCGGAGGAGATGTTGCAAGTTATGAGCAAAACTGGAAAATTGCCTTTGCCAATTATGTAACTGCTCTTGATGTAATTGGAAATGATTATGTGGCTGTTGCTTATGGCGATAAGTTTGATGCCTCTGAGGAAGAAATAGAGAAAAATTCAATTTACTGGTATAATGCTAAAAATGGCAAAACAAAGGGTTCTGTTCTTATGGAAAGTGCTGTTTCAAAACTTACATCAGGTCTTGGCAATTCTATTGCTGAACTTGAGGATAATACTTTTGTGGCACTTAAACCAAATGGCGACAGACTTTGGAGCTATACAGGTTTGCAGAATATTAATAATATTCTTTTCTACAAAGGCACAGACACTATTGCTGTTGTTTCAGCGGCAAAAATGACAATTACAGAAGTTAAAAAAGGTGCTGAAAACACAGAAATTGAAACTGAAGAACCTACAAAGGCACAGCCTGCAACTGAAGAAAATAAAAATACAGAAGTAACAACTGTAGCCGAGGTTACAACACAGGCTGAAACTAAAGTACAGTAAATTATTAAATGGGAGATTTATTTATGGAAAATGCAAGTCTTATAGCTGATGGAATTGTTATTGCTATACTTCTTATATCAATTATTGTAGGAGCATACAGAGGACTTATTAAAACTGTTTTTAAAACCTTTTCCTCAATTATTGCTTTGGCTTTAGCCTATTTTTTGCATCCTATTTTAACAAGATTAGTTAATAAAACACCTGTATTTGATTTTTTAAAGCTGTCATTTGCTGATAAGCTTGGCTTATCACTTACTACTGAAAATGTAACTCAAGCAGAACAGACAAATCTTATTTCGTCACTTCCTTTGCCTGATTTTATAAATGATATGCTTATAGAAAACAATAACACAGTTGTTCATGAGCTTTTGGATACTCATGGTATAGCTGATTATATTTGCGGTTATCTTGCAAATCTTGTTATTAGTATAGCTGTTACTCTTATTCTTGTGCTTTTTATGGGTTTAATTGTAAGGGCAATAATAAAATCTTTGGATATTATGGCAAAACTTCCTGTAATCAGTCAGCTTAATTTTTTAGGCGGAGGAATTATTGGTACAGTATCGGGAGTTATTATAATTTGGCTTATTTTCCTTTTTGCAATGCTTTTTGTAACAGATGCAAGTTTTGCTCTTATTCAAGAGGCAATAGATGGCTCAGTAGTGTGTAAGCTTTTATATGATAATAACTTGTTGCGAAGTCTTATTATGGGAGATTTATTTTAATGATTAAAAAATATGTTACGGTAAAAGGTGTGGGAGAAGCTGAAATTGTTGAAAAAAAATCAAGGTTTATATCTCACATAACACCTGTTTCCTCTGAAAAGGAGGCGATAGAATTTATAGAAGCCATTAAGAAAAAATATTGGGACGCAAGACATAATTGTTCTGCTTTTCAAATTGGTGAGAATAATCAAATTCAGCGTTATAATGATGATGGTGAGCCGGGAGGTACTGCCGGTATGCCTATGCTTGATGTGTTAAGAGGACGGGATATTAAAAATACTCTTGTTGTTGTTACCCGTTATTTTGGTGGTACACTTCTTGGCACAGGGGGATTGGTTAGGGCATACAGCAAATCTGCAACAGAAGGACTAAAGGCAGCAGGACTTATTGAAAGAGTGCTGCATAATGAAGTCCGTATAACCTGTGATTATACTTTATCAGGGAAAGTTCAGTATGAAGCTATGAATAATGGTCATATTATTAAGGACACAGTTTATACTGATAAAGTAGAATTTATTATTCTTTGCAGCTACGATAAAACTGATGGCTTTAAGAAAAATATTATAAATGTAACCGGAAATAAAGCTGTCATCACAGATGGTGAGGACATCTATGTTGACAGGGAGATTGAATTTTAAAAAAGGAGAGATTTTTATGTTAAGAAAATTTTTTGCAGTTTTACTTACATTATCTTTAATGACAGTAAGTGTACAGGCTTCTTCTTACAACACTATGTCAAGAAGTAATGTTGTAGTTAAAGATGAAAGCTCTTTGGCTTTTGTAAATCTTCAGATTGAGCCTAAAAATGAAGTTGAAACAGGTTCATCTATTATTATTTCTGTTACTAATGCCACTATTTTTCTTCAGGATATTATAGATGGCACATCAAGTGATGAAAATGAGTATGGTTATAAGGTGGGAGGTTATCAATATCAGTATATTTCAGGTGGTTGGAATGGTAAGGATTCATTTAGTGAAGTTATGCCTAGTTTAGATACTGCACAGCTTCCTTACAAAATAAGAAGAATAAATGATAAGGAAATGGAAGTTTACCTTATAAATCTTCCTGATATTTATGTAAATAACAGTATGGATAGAGTAAATGGTGTAGGCAGAACAGCATACTACTCTATACCTCTTACAGCCTATGCTGATGGTGTTGGAGATATTTCAATTAATATTGATTCAAATGGCTCTACAATTTCAGACGGTGTAGTAGGACAGGCTGAAATTTTTGAAAAGAAAGATGAAACCAATACTTTCATAGAAGCCTCTACAGAAACAACTACACAAGAAACTGTTACAAATTCAGAAAATAATAATGAAGTTGTGGAAAATGGCAAAAAGGTTGAGGTTACAATAGGTGCAAGCTATATAGTTGTAAATGGTGAGAAAATAGATATTGATGCACCAAGCTATATTCAGGAAAAATCTCAGTCAACTCTTGTGCCATTAAGAGCCGTAAGTGAAGCCTTTGGCGGTGAAAATAGTATAGAATGGATACCTGAAACAAAAACAGCTATTATTAAATACAAAGGAAATACTGTGGAATTTACTGCCAACGGTGATTATATGAAGATTAATGGTGTGGAAAAGGAAATGCCAAATAATGTTACAGCAGAAATAAGCTATGGCAGAATGTTTGTACCATTTAGAGTATTAGGAGAGGCTATGGGTATTGATGTAAGCTGGGAGGCTAACAGCAAAACCGCAATTTACACAGAGTAAAATCTATGTTTTGGAACATAATACAAAATATGGTTATTAGTAAGTTTTTAGCTTATAATTATTTAGTTTAAATTTAGAAAACTCTGTCAAATTTGGCAGAGTTTTTTAATAAATACTTTGAATTTTTTTAATATTTTTTTCATAAATAGAGTAGTTTTTAAATTAAATTTATGATATAATATTCAATAATGTGTTGATTGGTTGTGATTTTTATGAAAAGATATTTAATGCTTATATGTACGGCTTTTTTAAGTGTGATAGTTCTTTTGTCAGGCTGTGGTGAAGAAGTAAGTGTTCCTGTTGAAGAAAGCACAGAAGTTACAGAACAGACTACATATTCTGAACTATATACAGAAGATGAAACTTCAATTAAGCCTAAGATTGATTATGAATATGCAAATAAACTCCTTGGCAAGTGGTCAGGGGAGGAAGGCACTGTTATATTTGAAGGAAGCAATAAGTTTACAGCCTTTAATTCAGAAGGTATAGAATACACAGGCTCTTTTTCCGTAGTTGCTGCAAGTGATGGGAATATGGCAATTTCCTTTACTACAAATGAGGATACAATAAGGGTTTATACAGCAAAATTCAGTGGTAAAAATAAGATTGTACTTATTAATGAAAATGGTAAAAAGTCAGAATTGTTATCAGGAGAATAGATTATGAAAAAAATATTTTTATTAATTGTTTTAGCTATGGTTTCTCTTTCAGGTTGCGGTAATAAAAATACTGAAACTACAGATGCAGCAAGAGAGTCAATTTCAAACACAAGAAACAGTATTATTGGTCAGTGGAAAAATGACAATGGTGAGGTTTATAATTTTAATGAAGGATATATTTTCTATGGTTCTATAGATGTTAATGGTGAAATTAAGGAAGTTTCAGGAGATTTCAATCTTGTTACCATTGATGGAAGTGAAACTACCCTTACTATAAATACCGATTTAATAAGAGTTACCTATTATGTTGAAGTTAATGGAGATAATCTTACACTTTTAGACAGTCAGACTAAAGAAATGGTTAAGGAATTAAGTTTTGCAGGTTAAGGTGATTTAATGAACAGAGAAAATGCTAAGGCTTGGTCACTTATATTGCAAATTGGAATTTCAATGATAGTGCCTATAATTTTGTGCCTTTTAATTGGTATTTGGCTTGATAAATTTTTTGGTACTGCTCCTGTAATTATGATTGTTATGATTATATTGGGAGTTGGAGCAGGTTTTAGAAGTGTGTATGTTTTAACTAAAGAGTTTTATAAGGATAAAGACTCTTATGTGGACATAAATAAATATAGAAATAAGGATAAAAAATAATGGAATCAGCTAGTGTTTTAAAACAAATTGTAAAAACCGTAATAGCTCTTGGAATAATAGCCTTAGGTATAGGTTTGTTTTTTACAAGTGAGAGCTTATATTGGGTATTTGGCATTGTGCTTGGTACAGCTATATCTGTATTTAAAGTTATAATGCTTGAAAAAACATTAAATAAGGCTGTTGATATGTCCCCTGAGGACGCTAAAAACTACACTAGAACAAGGTATACTTACAGATTGGTTCTATCAATTTTGGCAGTTGTAGTTTGTATCAAGATACCTTTTATTAATGTTATTGGTGTGATTGTTGGGCTGTTATTAGTACAGCCGGCAGTATATATTGTAAATTTTTTCAGCAAAAAAAATAAATAATAATTTTTGCTGACTCTGTAGAAAGGAGGAAAATTTGCTTTGAAACTTCATTTATTGGAAGTTGTAGGTGTACTTGGCAACTTAGTAGGCTATGATACAACACCTGTTGAAAGTGGCGGACTTGAAGTAAATTCTGCAATTTATGCTAAGTTCAATATTTTAGGACAGGAAGTTTGGATAACCCAGACTGTTGTTACTACATGGGTTATTATGATTGCCCTTATACTTATAGCACTTGTATTAAGAATCAAAATGAAGAATTATAAGTACAAACCTGAGGGGCTTCAAAATGTTGTGGAGCTTGCCATTGAGTCAATGGACAGCTTTGTAAGGTCAGCAATGACTGACAGATATGCTTATTTTGGTAAATGGTTCTTTGGAGTTTTTGTATTTATATTGGTGTCTAATCTTAGTGGCTTACTTGGATTTAGACCACCTACGGCTGATTTGTGCACAACAGCAGCCATAACTTTAACCACCTTTTTCCTTATCCATTTTATGGGTATAGTAAAGGGCAAGGGTGGCTACTTTAAAGGCTATTTAGAGCCTATACCAATACTTTTGCCAATTAATATTGTAAGTGAGTTGGCAACACCGATTTCACTTAGCTTCCGTCTATTTGGTAATATTTTAGGCGGTATGATTATTATGGCAATGGTATATATGGCATTACCGCTTCTTGCAAGTGTAGGTGTGCCGGCAGTTTTGCATATTTACTTTGATGTATTTGCAGGCTGTATCCAGACTGTTATATTTGTTATGCTTAGTATGACATTTATAAAAGACAAAATTCCAGATATGGAATAATTAATTTTTTTTAATCAAGGAGGATTTTAACTATGACAGATAAGGCTTTTGTATTAGGTTGTTCTGCAATAGGTGCAGGTTTAGCTATGATAGCAGGTGTAGGCCCTGGTATTGGTCAGGGTTTTGCAGCAGGTAAGGGTGCTGAGGCAGTAGGTCGTCAGCCTGAGGCAAGAGGTACAGTTACATCTACAATGTTACTTGGTTGTGCCGTTGCAGAGTCTACAGGTATTTATGGTCTTGTAGTTGCACTTATTTTAATGTTTGCTAATCCATTTATTGGTCAGCTTTAATTAGATATTGCTATCTTAAAAATTCTTAAATTATAAGGAAAGGAGGCAATATCTTTGGATGGTTATGTAATTATTCTCAATCAGCAGACTCTTATACAGATTGGTATTCAGATTTTAAATACGGCTGTTTTATGTGCTATTTTATCTTGGCTTTTATATAAACCTGTTACTAAGTTTTTAAATGCCAGAAAAGAAAAAATTGCCAATCAAATTGACACAGCAGAACAAAAACTTGCTGATGCCGATAAACTTAAATCTGAATATGAGGCTAAGCTTAAAAATATTGAAGAAGAAAAGCGTTCAATTCTTGATAAGGCAAGAGCTGCGGCAAATAAAAATTCTCAGGAAATTATTTCTGAGGCTAAGAGTGAGGCTGAAAATATTAGAAATAGGGCAGCACTTGATATTCAAAGAGAACAGGAAAAGGCAAAAGACGAAATTAAAAATCAGATTGTGGAAATTTCTTCACTTATATCAGGCAAGTTTATATCTGCCAATATGACAGATGAAGAAAAGAACAAGCTGATTGATGATACTATATCTGATTTGGAGGGAGTAGAATGGCACTAATTCCAACTAGATATGCAACAGCTCTTTTTGACTTGGCTCTTGAAAATAATAGTGTTGATAAATACTATGATGATGTAAAGCTTGTATATAATACAATTTCTGCAGATAAAAAGCTTGTGGAAGTTTTAAATCACCCTCAAATTAGCGGTGAGGAAAAACTTGATATTTTAAAAAAGGCTTTTAGTCAGTATGTTTTAGTTGATGTTATTGGCTTTTTTGATGTTATTTTCAGAAAAAACAGAGAAAATGAGCTTTTAGACATTCTTTCTGCTTTTATTAAAAAGGCAGAGGACTATAAGGGTATTTGTTATGCAAAAGTTGAAAGTGCAGAGGCACTTTCTGAGAAAACCCTTGAAAATATTAAACAAAAGTTATCTAATAATTTGAATAAGCAGGTTAGTATTGAGGCAAAGGTTGACCCTAAGCTTTTAGGCGGACTTAAAATTACTGTTGAAGGTCATATTATTGACAGCACAATTAAGTCACAAATTGAAAGACTTAAAAAACAGCTTTTGTCATCTAAACTTGCGTAGTAAAGGAGTGTAACCGGATATGAATATCAGACCCGAAGAAATTAGTTCTGTTATTAAAGAACAGATAAAGGGCTATCAGGCAAAGCTTGATGTATCAGAAGTAGGTACGGTTATACAGGTTGGTGACGGTATTGCCAGAGCATACGGCCTTGATAATGCTATGAGTGGTGAGCTTTTGGAGTTTGAAAACGGCGTTATGGGTATGGCACAGAACCTTGAGGAGGATAATGTAGGTATAGTTATTCTTGGTAGCGACGAGGGTATTAAAGAAGGAACAAGTGTTAAGCTTACAGGTAAGGTTGCGCAGGTTCCTGTAGGCGATGCTATGATTGGCAGAGTTGTTAATGCTCTTGGACAGCCTATAGATGAAAAAGGACCTATTGTAACTGATAAGGCAAGACCTATTGAAAGAGTAGCACCTGGTGTTATTACAAGAAAGTCTGTAGATGTACCTTTACAGACAGGTATTAAGGCTATTGATGCTATGGTACCTATTGGCAGAGGTCAGAGAGAGCTTGTTATCGGTGACCGTCAGACAGGTAAAACTGCTATCTGTATAGACACAATTATTAACCAGAAAGGCAAGAATTGTCTTTGTATATATGTAGCTATTGGTCAGAAGGCTTCTACAGTAGCTCGTATTAGTAAATCTTTGGAAGATGCAGGAGCAATGGATTATACAACTATTGTTTCTTCTACAGCTTCTGAACCTGCAACTATGCAGTATATTGCACCTTATGCAGGTGTTGCTATTGCTGAGGAATGGATGGAAAGTGGTAAAGATGTGCTTATTGTTTATGATGACTTATCTAAGCACGCTGTTGCTTACAGAGCAATGAGCTTACTTCTTAAAAGACCACCTGGACGAGAAGCATACCCAGGTGATGTATTCTATCTTCATTCAAGACTTCTTGAAAGGTCAGCAAGACTTGATAAGGCTTATGGTGGTGGCTCTATTACAGCCCTTCCAATTATTGAAACTCAGGCAGGCGATGTATCTGCCTATATTCCAACAAATGTAATTTCTATTACTGACGGACAGATTTTCCTTGAAAGTGAACTTTTCAATGCAGGTGTAAGACCGGCTATTAATGCAGGTCTTTCTGTATCAAGAGTAGGTGGTTCAGCTCAGATTAAGGCTATGAAGAAAATTGCCGGTCCTATTAGAACTGAGCTTGCCCAGTACAGAGAGCTTGAGAGTTTCTCTCAGTTTGGTTCTGACCTTGATAAGGATACTCTTGAAAGACTTAATCATGGTAAAATCATTGTTGAAATATTAAAACAGCCACAGTATAAGACTTTAGATGTTGAAAAAGAAGTAGTTATTTTATATGCTGTTACTAAGAAATATCTTGATGATATTCCTGTAGAAAGAATACTTGAATTTGAGTCTAAGTTCTTTGACTATATGGAAAAATATCACAATGGTGTATTTGCAAGCATTAAGGAAACTAAGGTATTAAGTGAAGAAGCTGAAAAAGAATTAGTTGATGCACTTGTTGAATTTAAAAAACAATTTTAGTGAGGTGATATTATGGCATCAATGCGTGATATAAAACGCAGAATTAAAAGTGTCAGTAGCACCCAGCAAATAACAAAGGCTATGAATCTTGTGGCAAGCTCAAAACTTACAAGAGCCAAAACCCGTTTTAATGCCACAAAACCTTATTTTAATGCAATTCAAAAGGTTATTGTGGATATTGTAAAGGGTTCTAATGGTGTAACAAGTCCTTATCTTAAAGACAGAGAAGGAAAAAAAGTGGCTTGCATTGTTATATCAGGTGACAGAGGTCTTTGTGGCGGATATAATACCAATGTTTGTAAGGCAGCATATAATCTTGTTAGTGATAAAGAGGCAGCTATGATTACCATAGGTGCTAAGGCTAGAGATTATTTTAGCCACAAGCATATAAATATTTCCGAGGAAATTAAGGGCATTAGTGAAAATCCAACTTATGATGATGCCAGAAAACTTGGAGAAAAGGTAGTTAAAATGTTTGCTGATGAAGAGGTAGACGAGGTATATATTGCTTATACTGAATATATTTCAACTATTGCAAGTGAGCCTAAGCTTGTTAAGCTTTTACCTCTTGACCCTAAGGATTTTGCAGATAAAAATGAAAATTCTGATGATAAAACTTCTAATTTGACTCTTACTATTTATGAGCCGGATGAGGAGGAAGTATTAAATTATATTATTCCAAAATATGTAAATACTGTAATTTATGGTGCTTTAGTTGAGTCTGCTGTATGTGAGCTTGGTGCTAGAATGACAGCTATGGACTCTGCAACTGAAAATGCCGCTGATATGATAAGCAGTCTTAATCTTGTTTATAACAGAGTAAGACAGGGTGCTATTACTCAGGAAATTACTGAAATTGTAAGTGGTAGTAATGCTTTGGAATAGTATAGGATTGGAGTGAATTATTAAATGGCAGAAAAAAATGTCGGCAAGATAATTCAGATTATCGGTGCCGTATTGGATATTAAATTCTCCAGTGATAATATGCCTGCTCTTAACAATGCTATTGAAATTTACAATGGTGATAAGAAAATTATTGCAGAGGTTGCTCAGCACCTTGGCGATGATGTTGTTAAGTGTATTGCAATGAGCAGTACAGATGGTCTTAGACGAGGTATGGAGGCTATTGATACAGGTGCACCTATTAAAGTTCCTGTAGGTAAAAACACACTTGGCAGAATGTTTAATGTAACAGGTGACCCTATTGATGGTAAGGAGGCTCCTGTTACTGATGAAAAATGGTCTATTCACAGAGCTGCACCTAGCTTTGCTGACCAGACTAACTCAGCAGAAATGCTTGAAACAGGTATTAAGGCTATTGACCTTCTTTGCCCATATTCAAAGGGTGGTAAGATTGGTCTTTTCGGTGGTGCCGGTGTAGGTAAAACCGTTCTTATTATGGAGCTTATTACAAATATTGCCAACGAACATCAGGGTTATTCTGTGTTTAGTGGTGTAGGTGAAAGAACAAGAGAGGGTAATGACCTTTATTATGAAATGCAGGAATCTGGTGTTTTAAATCAGACTGCCCTTGTTTTCGGTCAGATGAATGAGCCACCTGGAGCAAGAATGAGAATTGCCCTTACTGGTCTTACTATGGCTGAATATTTTAGAGATAAAGAAAAACAGGATGTGCTTTTGTTTATTGATAATATTTTCAGATTTGTACAGGCTGGTTCTGAGGTTTCAGCTCTTTTAGGTCGTATGCCTTCAGCCGTAGGTTATCAGCCAACTCTTGCTACAGAGCTTGGTGCTTTACAGGAGAGAATTACTTCTACTAGAAATGGTTCTATTACTTCTGTTCAGGCTGTTTATGTGCCTGCCGATGACCTTACTGACCCTGCTCCTGCTACTACATTTGCTCATCTTGATGCAACTACAGTTTTATCAAGAGCTATTGTAGAGCTTGGTATTTATCCTGCTATTGACCCTCTTGAATCTACTTCAAGAATTCTTGACCCACAGGTTGTAGGTGAGGAACACTATCAGGTAGCAAGAGATGTTCAGGCTATTTTACAGAGATATAATGAATTACAGGATATTATTGCTATCCTTGGTATGGACGAACTTTCAGAACACGATAAGCTTGTTGTAAACAGAGCAAGAAAAGTTCAGAGATTTTTATCTCAGCCATTCCATGTAGCTGAAAACTTTACAGGTTATCCAGGTGTTTATGTTCCTGTTTCTGAAACTGTAAGAGGTTTCAAGGAAATTCTTGAAGGTAAGCATGATGATATTCCTGAAAGTTTCTTCTTAAATTCAGGTACTATTGATTCTGTTGTGGAAAAGTACAGAAATGAAAATAAATAATAAGGGGTGAATATAATGGCAAAATTATCCCTTAAAATCATAACTCCTAACCGTATTATGTATGACGGTGAGGCTGATATGGTAATTATGAGAACTAAAACAGGTGATGTGGGTATTTTAAAAGGACATCAGCCTATGGTTACTGTTCTTGATTATGGTGTGCTTACAATTCAAAACAGTGGTGAAGAAGATAAAAAAGCTGCTGTATTTGGTGGATTTGCCGAGGTTAATTCAAAAGGCTTGTCTGTTTTTACTGATGTAGCTGAATGGTCTAACGAAATAGATATGGCTAGAGCTGAGGCAGCTAAGGAAAGAGCTGAAGCAAAGCTTAGAAGCGGTGATTCAACTCTTGATATTAGTAGAGCAAGTTTGGCACTTAGGAGAGCATTAATAAGACTTAATATTAATAAATAATTTTTAAAAGTCAATATAAAAAGCGTAGAGTTAAATTACTTCTACGCTTTTTATATTGAAAAAAATAAAGGCTACACAAATTAGACAGCCTAAACTAAAGTTTTTATATTACCATAAAAAATTAAGGGCGATTATTAGTCGCCCTTAATTTTTTAGATAGTATATTTATTAAATATTAAAGCTTTGGAATTAAGT
>JBJFFW010000155.1:0-4134 GCA_051892075.1 Lachnospirales bacterium | reverse complement strand
GATACTGGTATTCTTGGTGATGTTGATGGTAACGAAAAGATAAATAGTCTTGATAGTACATTATTATTCCAGTATGTATCAGGTGCAATAGATTTAGTAGAACTTAAGTCACAGGTTCTTGACCCTGACAATGTTGAATGGAGATCCGATATTAACGGAGATACAAAGATAAATAGTATTGACAGTACATTGTTATTCCAGTATGTATCTGGTGCATCATCATCAGTAACTGGTGATTAATATATAGGAGATGATAAAAATGAGTTTAAAAAGAATATTAAGCGGTGCAGTCGCTCTTGCTATGGCATTTGGTGCTTTATCTGTTCCTACTTTTGCTGCTGACCCTACTGTAACATTTGAATCTTTGCCTGTTACAGATATTGAGGGAAATGAGGTTACTAGTTTTGCTGCAGGAGATGTAGTAGTTATTCCTGTTGATGCAACTAGTAAGGACGGTCAGATGAATGCTGCTCAGTTTGAAATAACTTATGATGCAGATTTGTTAACATTAGGTGCAACTAGAACTGCAACTACAGCAGTGAGGTCATTCTATACAAGTCATAAGGACAGACTTCAGATGAGTGGAACTTCTATTATTTATGGTGGTAGAGATATAGTTTCTGAATATGATGAAGAGTTCGATGAATATGTATATGATGCAGGCTTGTTTGCTGTTGTTAAAATGAGCGATGGTGTTGTTAGAGTAACTTGGAATAGTGATAAAGCTGGTGGTTATACTTTAACAGATGTTCCAGAATTTTATGTTTTATTTACAGTTAATGATAGTGCAAAAGTAGATGAAATTAATAATGGCTTAAATGGCGAGTATGTGTCTAATTTATATGTAATTTCATCTGCTGGTTCTGATTTATCAACAACAGTTGGTGAAGAGTATGATGGTACATATAATAAGTTAAATGCTTGTTATGGTGCTTTTGAAGTATCTATTGATAACTCTGCTCTTGAAACTCAGAAGATTTGGATATCTGAAGTTAATGCTGATGTTTATACTGATAGCACTAAGGCTACTAAGCTTGGCACTACAGCTCTTGAAGTTTACACAAATGACGGAACTACAACTTATAAGTTCCCAACAAGAGTAACAGCTAATGCTGCTGATGTTAGTTCTGCTTATGTTGAAGTAGTTGCTACACTTAGTGATAAGGACGGCAATGCTACAGGCGAAACTAAGACACTTGCTGCAAAGACTATTTCTATGGATAGTACAGTTACAAGCTATGATGGTATAGCTGGTACTTCTAATAGTGATTCTAGTCTAGGCGATGGTGGAAGTGAAGATTGATGGTTATTAAGGAGGAGATTGAAATGAAAAATTATATTAAACCAAGTATTGAAATCACCAACCTTAATAATGAGGATGTTATTACTGTAAGTGGTGGTCTTGTACTTACAAAATTTACTGCTGCTGATGATACTAAGAAGTATAATGTTATCAACAACTTCTAATGGCAGGTAAAAATTAAAAATTGGATAATGTTTAAAAAAGAAAGGACCTCGTTTTTGAGGTCCTTTTTTTAATTATTTGTAGATTACTCCAGTTGAGAAAAAAAGTAAAGAATTATAAAAAGCTAGAAACAGGAAAGAATTATGAATTATAAAAAGATAGAAACAGGTAATAATTATGAATTATGAAAAGCTAAAACAAGAAAGAATTATAAAAAACTAGAATAAAAATGCACTTTATCAACTGGTATAGCTGATAAAGTGCTATAATTTATAAGTAAATTTGACACTATAAAATATGAGGAAATAAATTATATAGTCATTAAATAAATATCATTAAGATAGGCAGAACAGCAGAAAAAATTCTCTACAATAAATGCAAAAAGACAGATAAATTATATATTGTAAGTAAGGCATTTATACTTTTCGTCAATGGAGATATATTAAGAAAAATACCCCAAAATTCCTAACTTAATAAGATTTGTCATTACCATACAATATATTAACCAACAGATTACAAATCATTAGAATATCATAGCATAGGGGCAAACATTGTAAAAGTCAAATATTATGACCTAAACAATATTCACCCCTATAAATGAAAGGTTAAAATTACAAATAAAGAAATAATAAATTACAAATACGGAAATTATCTAATTATTGATTAAATTATGTTATTATTCCATAATAAATATATAAATGGAAACTGGAAGTTTTACAATTAAATTTTATTGTTTTATAATATATTATATTATATCACATTACATTATGTTATATTATATCTTATTATACGATATGATATTGTATTATATTATATTATATTATATTAAATTGTATTATACCATATTGTATTAAATTGTGGTGTATTAAATTGTATTAAATTAAATTGTATTGTATTGAATTGAATTGCAATACATTGCATTGTATCGTATTATATTATATTATATTATATTATATTATATTACATTATACTATATTATAATTTGCTTTATTTCCATTCTCTTACCAATGTAATATTTTCTATTGCTCCTGAGTAAAGGTCTGTATGACCTGAATTTAAGCCATTAAAAGTGCCTTCAATAACAACATACTTTCCATTAAGAGCCTTTAAATTTTCATATTTTGTTTTAAGTTTAATTGGGCTTATATTGCACCATAAAGCATTTTTTGTTATATTAAGGTCGCAGTCATCTTTACTTACATAAAGATACTGATTAGAAATCTCATATTTAAGATAGCCTACAACCCTTACCTTTTTACCGTCAAAATCTTTAGGAGAGCCTATTAAACGGTATTCAGATACATAATTTATTTCATTTTCAGGAATTTGCACAGGTGCTTTAAATTCCAAAGCAGTCGTAGTTTCATTTCCTGCAAAAACACAGCCTCCACATAAAATAACAACAGATAATAACACCACAAAAAATTTCTTCATAAACTATTCTCCTTTCAATTTTTCACCACATTTTTTACAAAAATTACAGTTAGGCACATTTTTTTCGCCACATTTTCTACAAGTTACAAGAACACTATCCCTAAAATAATCCTCGATATTTTCTTCTCCAATATTAACAGGTTCTATAGGTGGTTTGTCCTCGTTTTGAACATTAATAAAGCTATAAATTTTAATAATTGATATGGCAAGGGAGAGTCCGTAAGATAAAAACATAATAACCATACCAATATTAATTGAAATTTTAATAACTGAGCCTATTTCAAGTTGCTTAAACACTAATATAGTACAGGTTAAGACACCTATTACTGATAAAAAAGCACTAATTATATTAAAAAATTTATTATCTTTTATAACAGTAAAACTACACAACACAGGAAGAACAAAAAGAAATATGTAAAAAATATTTCCTTTAATATCCATACTATAGCCTAAATTTGCTGAAAATTTTAGTCCCTTTATTAAATAAACAGCATTAATATCACAACTGGTATTTAATATGGTTAGTGTATAAATTGGCATAAATGCTGCCATAAAAGCCATAATATATCCGCTAAGCCTTAAAAGCTTAGGTACTACTGTGTTGCGTAAAAAAATTGTTGCAAGTACAACAAACATTACTGCAATTATTGAAAGCATTACTGCCATAACATATTCCTCCTATAAAACTTGTGGTAAAATAAAGGGGAGTTAAAAAACTCCCCAAAAAAATCAATTAAAATTCAGGTTCTATAAGACCATAAGCTCCGTCTTTTCTCTTATAAACCACACAAACCTCATCTGTAATTGCATTTCTGAAAACAAAGAAGTTATGTCCAAGCATCTCCATTTCCATAACAGCTTCTTCTGCGTCCATTGGTTTAACAAAAAATCTCTTATTTTTTCTAATTTCAATGCCGCTTGACTCAATATCTTCATTATCAAAAGCCATATTATGAAGTTCATCTGCAAATACAGGTGACCTCTTAGCTTTATCTACAAGTCTGGACTTATATTTAACAATCTGTCTTTCAAGAATATCACAAGCTTCATCAACAGCAGACATTAAATCATTTGTTGTTACTTCAGCTTTAATAATTCTCTTATTAGGAAGATTTACTGTAACATCAACCTTTTTATCAAGCTTTACCTCACTTAAAATAATATTAGCTTCACTGCCCTTTGGGTAAAGCTTTTCAATTCTTGAAAGCTTATCAATAATTTTGTTCTGGAAGTTT
>JBJFFW010000154.1:0-4140 GCA_051892075.1 Lachnospirales bacterium | reverse complement strand
CAAATTCTACAAAACTGCCTTTATCAGCAACAGACTTTACTCTATCCTTAGCATTCATTCTGAAAAGCTTTGCACATTTAGGGCAAATCTTTAAAGCACCAAGTGCCTTTTTTTCAATAATATTCTGACAGTTTGGACATTTAATAGAACCTTCCGGAATATCCTCCTTAGGCTTTTCAGTTTTAACTTCTTTTTCCTTATTCTCCTTTTTAGGCAAATTTTCCTTAATGGCTTCAACTCTGTTTTTAAGAGTGTCAACACTAAGGTTATCCACCTTATCCTTAACTTTATCAAATAATTTCATAATTTACTCCTTAGCCAATCATAAAAGTTATTTCAGCTTCTGAAACCTTTTTATCGCCAACATAGGCAACACCCTTACCAGAGCCAATACCTCTTTTATATTTAAGAATTTCAACTTCTAATCTAAGAGTATCACCAGGAACAACTTTACCTCTGAATTTAGCCTTGTCTATACCACCAAAATATCCAATTTTACCTCTGTTTTCTTCCATAGAGAGCATAGCAATACAACCTGCTTGAGCCATAGCCTCCACAATAAGAACACCAGGCATAACAGGTTCCTGCGGAAAATGACCTTGAAAGAAAGGTTCGTTCATAGTAAGATTTTTAATGGCAACAATCTTTTTACCTTCTTCAATTTCCAAAACTCTGTCAATTAAGAGCATAGGATATCTGTGAGGTAAAATTTCCATAATTTCTTTTATATCCATCATTTAATTATTCCTCCCACTTTTTAAGACAAAGTACACCATTGTGACCACCAAAACCTAAAGTATTTGAAATAGCATACTTAATATCTCTTTCAACAGCAACATTAGGAGTAATATTAAGGTCACATTCTTCATCAGGCACTTTATAGCCAATAGTTGGAGGTACAACACCATTTTTAAGAGCAAGAGCAGTAGCAATAGCCTCAACTGCACCTGTAGCACCAAGTAAATGACCTGTCATAGACTTAGTTGAGCTAATGTTAATATTCTTAGCATGGTCGCCAAATGCCTTTTTAATTGCAAGAGTTTCACTTGCATCGTTAATATGAGTTGAAGTACCATGAGCATTAATATAATCAATCTGATTTTTATTAATACCTGCTTCATCAATAGCTGCTTCCATAGCCTTACAAGCACCGTCACCATCAAGTAAAGGACTTGTAACATGATAAGCATCACAAGTTGAGCCATAGCCTACAACTTCTGCAATAATTTCAGCACCTCTTGCCTTAGCTGACTCTAAAGTTTCCATAAATAATATACCGGCACCTTCACCCATTACAAAGCCACCTCTTTCCTTATCAAAAGGAATAGATGCTCTTTCAGGGTCTTCACTTGTAGATAAAGCCTTTAAAGCAGCAAAGCCACCAATACCAAGTCTGCAAATAGAGGCTTCAGCGCCACCTGCAATAATATAATCACTATAGCCATGCTTAATATTTCTATAGGCTTCACCAATAGAATGAGTAGAAGAAGCACAGGCAGTAACAACATCAATACAAGTACCTCTGGCACCAAAACGAATAGCAACATTTCCTGCAGCCATATTAGAAATAGCCATAGGAATAAAGAAAGGTCCTATTCTGTTAATACCTTTTTCACACATTTTAGTAGCCTGTTCTTCAATAGTAACAAGACCACCAATACCTGAACCAATCATAACACCTAATCTGTGTTTATCAATAGAATCAAGGTCAATGCCACTCATCTTTACAGCTTCATCGGCTGCACCCATAGCATAGATACTAAAAAGGTCAGTTCTTCTTACTTCCTTTTTTTCAACAACAGTAGTAGGGTCAAAACCTTTAACCTCACCTGCACAGGTAATTTTACAATCAGGGTCATCAAATCTGGTAATTTTATTAATACCACACTTACCATTTTTAAGACCGTCCCAAAATTCATTAATATTGTTTCCAATAGGTGTAATAGCACCTACACCTGTAATTACAACTCGTCTTTCCATATCTTTAACCTCCAATTACCATACCGCCGTCAACTGTAATAACCTGACCGGTTATGTACTTGCTTTTAGCGAGAAATACTGCTGTGTCTGCAATTTCCTCAGGCTTGCCAAATCTTTTAAGAGGAATGGCAGATAAAATATTTTCCTTAACTTTATCACTTAACACTTGAGTCATATCTGTATCAATCATACCGGGAGCTATAGCATTACAAGTAACATTTCTTCCTGCAAGTTCTTTAGCAACAGAATAAGTTATACCAAGAACACCTGCTTTACTTGCTGCATAATTAGTCTGACCTGCATTACCTGAAAGACCGATAACACTACTCATATTAATAATAGAGCCACTTCTTTGTTTCATCATAATTTTTGAGGCATGCTTAGTCATATTAAAACAACCTTTTAAATTTGTTTCAATAACCTTATCAAAATCTTCCTCACTCATTCTCATAAGGAGAGTATCTCTTGTGATACCTGCATTATTAACAAGTACATCAACAGAGCCAAATTCTTCTTTAGCTGCTTCACAAAGAGCCTGTGCTTCATCAAATTTGCTAACATCAGCCTTATAAGTAAAGCACTTTACACCATAAGACTCAACCTCTGATTTTACTTCATCAGGAGATGTAGACCTGTAATTTAAAACAATATTAGCTCCCTCTTTTGCAAAGGCAATAGCAATAGCTTTTCCAATACCTCTTGCACCACCAGTAACAATAACAGTTTTATCTTTTAACATTCTAAACCTCCAAGTAATTTTTCAAGAGTCTTTAAATCATCAACATTATAAACCTTAACATCTCTTGTAACCTTCTTAACAAAAGAAGAAAGAGTTTTACCAGGTCCAAGTTCAATAAATGTATCAACACCAAGTTCCAACATTTTTCTAACTGACTGTTCCCACTTAACAGGTGACATAACCTGCTTAGTTAAAATATCAATAACCTGTGACTTATCCTCCACAACCTCAGCAGTAAGATTAGTAATAACAGGTAAGCTCATATCCTTAATTTCAGTCTTTTTAAGTTCTGCATTTAACTTTTCTGCTGCACTTTCTAATAAAGAAGTGTGGAAAGGACCACTTACATTAAGCATAACAGCTCTCTTAGCACCCTTTTCAACTACAATTTCAGAAGCCTTTTCAACAGCAGCCTTATCACCGGCTATAACAATCTGTCCAGGACAGTTGTAATTTGCAATCATACATCTGCCAATTTCAGAAACCTCATTACAGGCTTCCTGAATTTTTTCGGCATCAAGATTTAAAACAGCACACATACCGCCAACACCCTTTGGCACAGCCTCAGTCATAAACTTACCTCTTTTTCTAACAAGCTTTACAGCATCTTCAAAGCTGAAAGTACCACTTGCAACATGAGCAGAATACTCACCAAGGCTAAGACCTGCAACAAAGTCAGCCTTAACATTTTTTTCTTCCATAAGCTTAGTTAAAGCATAGGACATAGTTAAAAGAGCAGGCTGAGTATATTCAGTTTCATTAAGTCTTTCATCTTCTCCAAAGCACATATCAGTAACCTTAAAATCCAAAACTTCATCTGCCTTGTCAAAAACATTTTTTACACATTCAAAATTATCATAAAGCTCCTTGCCCATACCGGCATACTGTGAGCCTTGTCCGCTATAAATAAAAGCAATTTTCATAAATAAAGTCCTTCCTATTTTACAAGTGAATTAAACTGTGCCATAATCTCGTCAATAATTTCCTGACAGCTCTGTTCTTTAGTAACCATACCTGCAATCTGACCACTCATTACAGAACCGTTGTCAATATCACCAAGTTTAACAGATTTCTGTAAAGCACCTGTACCAAGCTGGTCAAATCTTGCCATATCAGGCTCGTCCTTACCCATTTCTTCCTTTTCAGCCTTTAAAAAGGCATTTGCAAGCTTATTTTTAATAACTCTTACAGGGTGACCTGTAATATTTCCTGTAATAACAGTAGCAAGGTCATTAGCCTTTAAAATTTTATTTTTATAATTTTCATGAACAGTACATTCATTAGCAACTAAGAAACGAGTACCAATTTGAACACCTTCTGCACCAAGCATAAAGCCTGCTGCCATACCTCTGCCATGAGCAATACCACCTGCTGCAAGCACAGGAATACTAACTGCAGCTACAACCTGTGGAACTAAAGCC
>JBJFFW010000153.1:0-4152 GCA_051892075.1 Lachnospirales bacterium | reverse complement strand
TGGCTCTTGCACTATTTAAGCTAAATACTGCACCTGCAAGACCATATTCAGTATCATTTGCCATTTTAATAACTTCTTCCTCGGTTTTAAAAGGAATAATGGCACAAACAGGACCGAAAATTTCTTCCCTAACAATAGTCATATCTTGAGTACAGTTATCAAAAACTGTAGGCTTTACAAAATAACCCTTTGAACAATCACCCTCTGTTACTCTGTAACCACCACAAGCAAGAGTTGCCCCCTCTGCCTTGCCCTTTTCAATATAGCCTAAAACCTTATTCATTTGGCTTTCAGAAACTAAAGGACCAATATCAGGGTTATCTAAGCCATTACCAATAGTCATAGCATTTGCTTTTTTAACAAGTTTTTCCACAAATTCCTTGTGTATGCCCTCTTGCACATAAATTCTTGCACAAGCTGAACAAACCTGTCCTTGATTAAAAAATGTACCAACCATTGCCCACTCAACTGCACCCTCAATATCGCAATCATCAAAAACAATATTAGGGGATTTGCCACCAAGTTCAAGACCAATTTTCTTTAAATTTCCTACAGCATCAGCCATTATAGACTGACCGACTTTAGTAGAGCCTGTAAAAGTTACCATATCCACATCTTTTGATGAGGCAATAGTATGACCTACAGCACCACCTGAGCCTAACACAAGATTTACTGAACCAGCAGGCATACCAACCTCGTCAAATATTTCAAAAAGTCTAATTGTAGATAGAGGACAATTTGAACTTGGCTTAAAAACTATTGAATTACCTGCAGCAATAGCAGGAGCAAGTTTCCAAGCTGACATTAAAAGAGGATAATTCCAAGGAGTAATCTGACCTACTACACCAACAGGCTCAGAAATTGTATAAGAGTGCATTTTACCAAAGCCTGAATTTACTTCGTAGGTATGACCACTTGGAGCAGTAATTAAGCCTGCATAATATCTGAAACAATGAATTGCATCATCTACATCACCCTCAGACTCTCTTAAAGGCTTGCCATTATCAAGGGTATCAAGTTTTGCAAGTTCATCTCTGTATTTATCCATTAAATCAGCAATTTTTAAAAGCATATCACTTCTTGCCTGACCGTCTGTATCACGCCACTGTCTTGTTTCATAAAAGGATTTTTTAGCTTCTTTAATAGCTTCTAATGTATCAATTTCGGAACTTTCTGTAGTGTATGCTAAAATTTCACCTGTGGCAGGATTAATAACCTCTCTTTTATTTCCTGTTGAGGCTGCAACCCAATTTCCACCTATATAATTTAGTTTTATATCCATTTTTATCGCTCCTTTCAAAATTTAATGATTCTATTACAGCTGATAAAAATATTAAAACACAGCCTATTGTCATTTTAATACTAAAGCTATCACCTTGAAATAATACTCCAAATATTGCCGCAAAAACACACTCACTTGATAATATAATACCTGCTAAGGTTGGAGATGTGTTTTGTTGACCTTTGAGCTGTAATAAAAATCCAATAAGAATTTCAAATATACCACAATATGCTATTCCAAAAATAAAATATTTATTTAAGGATATGTTTACAGGCTCTAAAATTAAAGCTGTAATTAAGACTATAATAGTTGCGGTCCATATTTGTAAAATATGAATTACTACAGCACCTTCACTATTGCCAATATAATCAATCCACAATAAATGTACTGCATAAAATATTCCTGTTACAATCAAAAATATATCTCCAATTTCAATATTAAAACCATCTTTTAATGTTATAAAGCCAACTCCCATCATACAAATTACAACTGTTATAATTTTTTTAGGGGTAAGCTTATTTTTTAAAAAAATTGCTGATATAACAGGGGTAAATGCTACATAACTAACTGTAAGGAAAGCACATTTACTTGCAGTTGTAAAAGATGCACCAAAGTTTTGAGGAATAATTGCAAGGGCAAAAAATATGCCCAAGATTATACCTTGAAAAATATATTTTTTGTTTAAAAACTTTATCTGTGATATAAAAATTACAGCTCCACCAATTGATGCAACAAATAGTCTGTAAAATAACTGCCAAAGAACACTTACATAATCAAGACTATCCTTTACAACCACAAAAGAGCTTCCCCAAATTATTGAAGCAATAATAAGAAATACTACTCCTTTTATGCTTTTACTGTTCATAATATCACATCCAATATAATTACAAATTAAAGTTTAAATTCTGCCTTTGTATCAGCTAATGCCAAGTCCATTCTTTCTAATACTGCACTAATCTGTTCTTCTGTTATTACTGCAGGTGGCTCAAATCTTATACACTTTGCATTAACCAAAGTACCTGCTGTCATAACTCCCCTTGCAAAAAGACCCTTTGCAACACTATAGCCTACATCACTTTTGCAAAATTCCACTGCAAGCATTAAGCCAGTACCTCTTACATCATCAATAACACTTGGATATTTAGCCTTTAATTTTTCAAGCCCAGCCTTTAAAATTTCACCCTTATCCTTACAAACCTTAGGAATATCATTATCTACCATATATTTAATAGTAGCAATAGCTGCTGCACAACAAACAGGGTTACCACCAAAGGTTGGTGAGCCTAAAAGCCAAGGATTGTCAATTAATTCCTGTGTCCACATTTGAGGAGTACAAATAATACCTGTAATTGGCATTATACCACCACCAAAGGCTTTACCAAAGGTCATAATATCAGGAGTAACTCCCTCGTATTCGCATCTCCACATTGTACCTGTTCTACCCATACCTGTCTGAATTTCATCAAAAATAAGGGCAACTCCATATTCATCACAAATTTCTCTTAATTCCTTTAAATATCCGTCTGGAGGAACAATTACACCAGCCTCACCTTGAATTGGCTCAACTATTACTGCTGCAACCTTTTCACCAACAGCCATAAGGTTTCTAATAGCCTTTCTTGTATCCTCTGCATTACCATATTCAACATGCTGAACCTGCTGAACCATTGGAGTATATGGCACTCTGTAAGTATTTTTACCACCGCAGGAAATAGCACCCATACTCTTACCATGGAAAGCACCTACAGTTGAAATATACCATCTGCCACCTGTTGCAATTCTTGCAAGTTTAAGTGCCATTTCAACAGCCTCTGCACCACCGTTTGTAAAGAAACAATGCTTTAAATCTCCAGGAGTAATATCAGCAACAGCCTTTGCAAGATAGCCACGAAGTGGGTCTAATAATTCCTGAGAATGAAGTGCCTGATGGTCAAGCTGAGCTTTAACGGCATCAAGAATTTCAGGGTTTCTGTGGCCACAGGTATAAATACCAAAACCACCTAAACAATCAATAAATTCTTCACCATATAAACCCTCACAAATTGCATCATGGTCCTTCCACTCAACTGTGGCAGAATTAGTTGAAACACTTTTTCTGTATTTTAACCAACCAGGACTTACATATTTGTCAAAATATTCTATAGTATCATTAGTTATAGTTTCCTTTTCAGAATCTGAAATATTATCTGAATGAATAAAATTAAGTACCTTTTCAAGGTCCTTGCTTACTTCTTTGTAACTCATAAATAAAACATCCTTTCATTAATTAAAAAGGGGTGCTAAATTTTGCACCCCATTGCTTTTATAGATAAATGATATCAGATTATATACTTATAAACAAGTAGTAAATTTCATTAATTATGTACTTATTTTTAAGTATGTATACTTATTATTAATTATTTTTTAAGTTCTGTCCAAATAGCATCATAAATAGCTAAAGTATCATTATCAAGATTTTTAACATATTCGCCCTTTTCCATTACTTCAGCAGGAGGGTTTTTAGCAGGATTATTTTTATAATCATCACCTAAAGCCTCAACAGCAGCCTCATTTGGACAAAGATAAGGAAATTCTGCAAGAACAGCCTGCATTGTTTCAGATTTCATCATATAATTAATAAACTGGTGGGCAGCATCAGCGTGCTTTGAACCCTTTGGAATACAGAAATTATCCATAAATAAGTATACACCTTCACTTGGGAATGCAATTTCAATATCAGGATTATCAGCGTTTGCCAATGCTATTTCAGCACTCCAACAATAACCTAAATTACATTCTCCGGAAATAAGAGCTGACTTTGGTGAGTCACTATCATAAAGTTTAATATTATTTTTAAGTTCTAATACCTTACTCTTAATTTCTTCAAGTTT
>JBJFFW010000152.1:0-19151 GCA_051892075.1 Lachnospirales bacterium | reverse complement strand
CTCGTCGCATCTTTCATAGTAACCGTTTTTCTTTAAGTCCTCAAGATTTTCTCCTAAAGTCTTTCCTGTAACAGTTAATACATCAAGGTTAAGAAGGTCCTTAATTTCCTCCATAATTCTTGGAACACCACCTGCATAATAGAAATATTCAGCAGGCCATTTGCCAGCAGGTCTGATGTCTAAGAGATAATTTGCATCTTTATGTATTCTGTCAAAGGTTTCTCCGTCTACATAATATCCAAATTCGTGAGCTATTGCAGGAATATGCAAAAGTGAATTTGTAGAGCCTGAAATAGCTGCGTGAACCTTAATTGCGTTTTCAAAGGACTCCATTGTAACTATATCTCTTGCTGTTTTTCCACTTGTTGCAAGTTTAGCTGCCACAACTCCTGCCTTGTAAGCCATTTTCCTTAAATCCTCACAGGTTGCAGGCATTAAGGCACTTCCCGGTATCATAAGCCCTAAGGCTTCAGCCATAATCTGCATTGTTGAGGCTGTTCCCATAAATGAACAGGCACCACAGCTTGGGCAGGCATTGTGCTTATAATAGGTAAATTTTTCTTCTGTAATTTCACCTCGTTGACACATTGCTGAATAAGCTCCAATTTGCTCTAATGTAAGAAGATTAGGTCCTGCCTCCATTACACCTCCTGTAATTACAACAGAAGGAATATTAGTTCTTCCTATTGCCATAAGGTGAGCAGGCACACCCTTATCACAACTTGTTACAAAAACTCCGCTGTCAAAGGTTGTAGCATTTGCGTGCATTTCAATAAGAGAGCAAATAGTATCTCTTGAAGCAAGGGAATAGTTAATTCCGTCGTGACCCTGTGCCATTCCATCGCAAATATCTGTTGCAAAATACTTTGCAGCCTTACAGCCTGTTGCATTAACACCCTTTTCAGCCTCCTTAACAAGGTCGAATAAATGAGCGCTTCCTGGGTGAGAATCACCAAAGGTACTTTCTATTATAACCTGTGGCTTTTCCAAATCTTCAACACCCCAACCCATACCTATTCTTAAAGGGTCCATTTCAGGTGCTAAAGCTCTTACTTTTTGACTGTTTAACATAAATAACTCCTCCTTTACACATCTGATGTCTTATCTAACTGTAGTTTAACACATCTGATGTGTATATGTCAATACACTAATTTATTTTTGTTAAATCTGTATATTTTTTATGGATTTTAAGGGGTTTCAAGGGTTTGAAGTTGTATTTTTTGCATAAAGACAGCTGATGTCTAGCAAAATTTAGCATTAAATAAAATATTTTCTATAAAACCTATTGACAAAATATGAAATATGTGGTATTTTATAACAAGTTCATAAATACATATTAATACAGTATGAAATATAGGAAATGGAGTGACACTATGAAAACAAGAATTTCAGCCTTTGAAATTAAAAAAAGATATGAGGGACAATATATGTGCCTCTTAAATTATTAATTTATAAAAAATATATTGAAAGGCGTGTATATATGAAAATTTTAAAAAGATGGCTTCCTTTTTTATCATCTATAATATCTTTGGGCTTAGAGCTTTTTATAAGGTCAGTTCAGAGAGTAAAAATAAATTATTATTTATATGTTATTATTGCTGTAGCAGTTTTTACTTTTTTGTGGGCAGTGGCATCGTATTTTAATAAGAATTTGGAAAAGAAATTAAATTATAAAGGAGAATTTTGGTTTGGAGTAATTCTTCTAATTAATATCTATAATCTTGTTACTGTTAAATTTGGACTTTTACCTGTTGTATATTTTCCATCACCTGCAAAAATTATAGGAGTAATTTTTGAGGACAGTGATTTAATTGTAAAATGTTTGATTTATTCATCAAGACTTTTGTTTTTTGGGGTTTTGTTTGGTGGAGTAGTTGGCTTATTTACAGGAATTGCTATAGGCTTTAACAAAAAAGCCGCCTATTGGATAAATCCTCTTGTAAGATTTTTAGGTCCTATTCCCTCTACTGCTTGGATACCTGTTGTACTTGTGGTATTTCCTGATACTATTTCGGCAAGTTCTTTTATGATAGCTTTGGCTGTTTGGTTTCCTGTAACTTTAATGACAAGCAGCGGTATTGCAAATATTTCAAATTCCTTTTTTGAAGTATCCCAAACTCTGGGAGCATCAACGCTTTACAAAATATTTAAAGTAGGTGTGCCTGCGGCTATGCCAAGTATTTTCATAGGTTTTTTTAATGGACTTTGTTCTGCTTTTATAACCTTAATGACTGCTGAAATGATAGGAGCAAAATATGGTATAGGCTGGTATGTAAACTGGCAAAAGGAAATGATGTGTTATGCAAATGTATATGCAGGTTTAATTGTAATAGCTGTAACCTTTTCTATTATAATTACAATAATATTTAGGGTTAAAGACAAAATTTTAGTATGGCAAAAAGGAGTGATTAAATGGTAACTTCGGGGTATATAGAAGTAAAAAATGTAGTAAAAAAATTTACAAATCCTGATGGCAGTACAATTACTGCTTTAAATGGTGTAAATCTAAATATTAAGCCGGGCTCCTTTGTGTCCTTTATTGGACCCTCTGGCTGTGGTAAATCTACTCTTTTAAGAATTATTGCAGGACTTGAAAAACCAACCTCAGGTGAAATATGTTTAGATAGCGAAAAAATAACTAAAGCAGGAGCAGACAGAGGTCTTGTTTTTCAAAATCCTACTTTGTTTTCTTGGCTTAATATTTATGATAATATTGCTTTTTCACTAAAGGCAAGAAAATTATATAAAAAAGATAGGGAAAGGGTAAATGAATATTTATCCCTTGTAGGCTTAAAGGATTTTGCAAAAAGCTATCCTCATCAGCTCTCAGGTGGTATGGCTCAGAGAGCATCTATAGCAAGGGCATTAGTTGGTCATCCAAAGGTGCTTTTGCTTGATGAGCCTTTAGGGGCATTAGATGCTTTTACAAGAATGAATATGCAAGATGAACTTTTAAGAATATGGGAAGAAAAAAATATGACAATGCTTATGGTTACTCATGATGTTGACGAGGCTATATATTTGTCAGATAAAATTGTTGTAATGAGTGCAAGACCGGCTAAAATTGAAAAAATTATAGATATTGATTTACATAGAAAAAGAGCAAGAAATAATCCTGATTTTGTTATGTATAGAAATAAAATTCTTGAAATTTTAGATTATGCCGGTAAAATTGAAGAACCAAATTATTATATTTAAGGAGATTAGAAAAATGAAAAAAATTTTATGTGTTTTATCTGCATTAATTTTAAGTTTAAGTGCAGTTGGCTGTCAGAAAAATGAAAGTGTGGTAAATGATGATGACTATGTTTTAAAAATATCTTATAACAATTCTTTATGTGAAGCACCTATTCAAATGGCTGTAGAAAAAGGCTTTTTTGATGCAGAGGGCTTAAAGTATGAAATGGTAAAAATTGACGCAGCTCACATGCCTGAGGCCATTGGCTCAGGACAGGTTGAGGCTGGCTTTGGACTTCTTGGCAAGTTTTTACAGCCTATTGATAACGGTCTTGATATGAAGGTAACAGCAGGTATACATACAGGTTGTACAAAGGTTTTAGTTCCTAATGACTCACCTATTAAAACTGTTAGTGATTTAAAGGGCAAAAAGGTTGGTACAACAGGTCTTGGTGCAGCAGCTCCTACAATTATTACAAGGAGAGCATTATATCACCAAGGACTTAATGCCTCACCTGAAAACTGTGATGTGGAATTTTTGGTATACTCAGGCAGTGACCTTGCTCAGGCTCTTGCAAATGGTGCAGTAGATGCTATAGCAAACAGTGACCCTCAAGCATCTATTGCTGAAAAAGAATATAATTTAAGACCTATTATAGATACTGCAACAGATGAGGATTTTAAAAATGAGTATTGCTGTATAAGTTTTGTAACAGGCACTTTAGCCGAGGAACACCCTCAAGTTGCTGAAAAATTTACAAGAGCAATTATGAAAGCTTCAAAGTGGGTTAGTGAGAATATTGATGAAACAGCTAAAATACAGGTTGAAAAACAGTGGGTTTCAGGAGATGCCGCATTTAATGCCGAGGTTTTATCAGGTTATAATTATAAGCCGTCAGTTTTGGGAGGTTTAGAGGCATTAAAAACTTCTGTACCTGATTTACAGGAAATTGGACTTATTAATAAAGACCAAAATGCTGATGATTTTATAAATTCTGTATTTTTAAAACTTGATAATGTGGATATCAAAACAGATACTGCAAAGGCTGATAAAAAAGATGTGCCTGATTGCTGTGCATAATTTAGGAGGTAATTAAAATGAGTGAAAATAAAAATTTATGCTTTTCCTGTGCAGATTGCAGAGTTAAGGCTTGTATGTATAAGGAAGAAGAAAAATATCCAAATTTCTGTCTTACAAAGTCTGTTGATGATAAACTTTTGCAGGAGGCAAAAGAAATATATATTAATAACGATACAGATAAAAATCTCGCTCAGTCTGCCGCTTATGTTGAGGGAAATTTTTACGGTAAGTATACAAGAGTTCAGGAAACCATTGAATTTATTAAAAAATTTGGTGCTAAAAAGGTGGGTATTGCTACCTGTGTTGGTCTTTTAAATGAGGCTGGAATTTTTGCTAAGCTTTTAAGAAAGCATAATATAGATTTTTATGCCGTAGGCTGTAAAATAGGTGCTATTGAAAAATCAGAAATAAATATTCCAAAAGAAAATACATTAACTAAAGGAGAAAAATATGAATCAATGTGTAATCCTATTATGCAGGCAAAGGTTTTAAATGAACAAAATACCGACCTTAATATTATGATTGGACTCTGTGTTGGTCATGATGCCTTGTTTATGAGGTATTCAAAAGCTCCTGTTACAACCTTAATTGTTAAGGACAGAGTTACAGGTCATAATCCTGCTGTGGCACTCTACACTTGCAATAGTATATATGCAAAAATATAAAAATATTAAAGGACTTGTGCAAAATTTGCATAGGTCCTTTTGCTTGTAAATTACAATTATTTTAAAAATATTATATTCTGTTGAAATCATAGAAAATAGGTAGTATAATTAAAAAAGTATGAATAAACAGTAGGAGAGTGTTTATATATGAAAAAAGGTTTAAAGAGGGTTATTGGAGCTATAGTTAGTATGGCTTTTATTATATCATCTTGTGCCAATGCCTTTGCTTATGGTTCTTTGCTTTATGAAAACAAGGAAGTACAGACTATTACAAGGGGTCTTACTTATGAAAAAAGTACAAGAATGTATCCAGAGGGTTGGCTTGATGTGTATATGCTTACTATTGACGCATCTGAACCTGATTTGGCAGTTCAGGTTATAGACAGTGTTGACAGTATTGGTGCTAAAGCATCTGTTGAAAAGCTTGCAAAGGATAATGGAGTAATTGCGGCTGTAAATGGTGACTTTTTTGGCTCCGGTACTAAAAAATCAAGTATGGGACAGGTTGCAGCCGACGGTCAAATGAAGGCTGTGCAAAATTATTATAACGGAAGTACAAATAAATATGCAGGTCTTTTTATAGATAGTGAAAATGTGCCTTTTATTGATTATGTAAAGTCATCTATAGGCTTTCACACAAGTGATTATTCTATAGTAATGGGTGCTAAAAATAAGGTTACTGATTTTTCAAAGCCTGTTTATTTTGACAAAACTGCCATTAGTTCAACTTCTTCTATAGACAGCAGTTTTTCAGGTCTTTATAAAATTAAGGTTAAAGACAATGTAATTACATATATTTCGGGCAAGGGAGAGGTTGTAAGCCTTGATGATTGTGATTATATTATTGTTATGAATACAGCTACGGCTAATTCTTATCTTAAAAATTATTCTGTAGGTATGTCAGTTAATTATGCTGAAAATGAGGTTTTCCAGTTTAGACCATCTAAAAGTATTTCTACTATTAAATTTGGTATTTCAGGTGGTGGAGAGCTTTTAAGAAATGGTGAATATGTTGCTACAGGTGAAATTATTGGACCAAATGCTAGAAATCCAAGAACCCTTGTAGGTGTAAATCAGGATAAGAGCAAAATTTTTATTTGCTGTATAGACGGCAGAAAAAATGGTCTTGGTGCAACTCATCAGGAGTCAGCTCAAATTATGAAGGAATATGGCTGTTATGATGCTATTCACATGGACGGTGGCGGCTCTACAACTATGGTTGTAAGAGAGGAAGATAAAAAGGATTTATCTGTTGTAAACATTCCAAGTGAAGGCTCTCAAAGAGCTGTTGCAAACGGTATTGGTATTAAGGCTACAGGTGAGGCTTGGGTTTTACAGAGAATTAAGGCTTACACAAGTGGTGATAATTATTTATTTAAGGGTGTTGAAAACCCTATTTATGTTAATGCCTATGACGGTCAGTTAAATGAAATGAGTGTTGATGTAGGAAAGCTTAGTTTTTCTTCTTCATTAAAGGGTGAGTGGATTGAAAATAAATTTAAGCCTAGTGAAGAAGGTAAAGGTACTATTACGGTAACTTATGGTGATGTGTCTGATACAATGGATATAACTGTATTAAAGGGTGCCAGTGCCATTAGAGTTACGGCTGATAATTACAGTCTTGATGTAGGTGAAAGTACTAATTTAAAAGCAGTTTTAATAAATAAAGACGGTTATAGTCTTGACACAGATACTAAGTTAGATTACAGTGTTGATAATAGTGATGTAGGCTTTGTTAAAAATGGTGTATTTACTGCAACAGGTGAGGGTATTGCAACAATAAAGGTTACAGCCGATGAATTTGGAGTTTCATCAAAGCTTACAATTTCTGTAGGTAAAAAACATATTGCAATACAATCTTTTGAATCAGGCAGAGATATTGTAATGTATTATTATCCCGAGGATAGTGGAATAAGTGGTAATTCAGAAGTTGTTGAGGGTGTAAGTATTGACGGAAAATGCTCTCTTAAAATAGATTATAATTTTAGTCCTAATAAAACTACAACTCAAGTAGTTTATGCCGGTCTTGAAAAAAGAGTTTTGAAACTTCCACAAGGTGCAAGTGATATAATTTTGTGGTACAAAGGTGACGGCTCAAATAATCAGATAAAGGTTGCCTTAAAAGATGCTAATGGCAATACTCAAAATATTGAAATTGCCTTTGACTTAAATTCTACAGAGTGGAAAATGGGTAAAGGCTCTATACCAAAGAATATGGTTGAGCCAATTAAGGTAGATAAAATTTATGTTTCTTCTTTATCTACAGATAGTGATAATACACAGGGTAGTGTTTATGTTGATAATATGAGTGTCCTTGCTCCTACAGGAGAGGGCGGCGGAGATTTAGAAAATGTTTCTGATTATATGAATACGGACCTTTCTTCAAAAGACGGTGAGGTTGTGAGCGTATTTGGCAGAACTAAGGGTGGAAATACTTCTTTAGTATCAAATGTAGTTACTAATATGGCAAATGGCTCAAGAGCTATTGCTTTTGCAGGAGATACAAATATTTCTAATAATACGGGAGTTCCTGCTGTTATTTGGAATAATTCCTATACTACAAATAATACTGATAATTTCTCTTTTGTAACCTTGGCTACAGGTAATGGCTCATTAAGAGTGGCAAATGCTGACCAGTGGAGATATATTAGAGATTATTGCTATAATTTAAGTAAGAAAAATATAGTGGTTTTAATGGATAAATATTTGTGGAGTGGTGTTAGTGATTCAAGAGAACAAGAGGCACTTCATCAGATATTTAAAAATGCTATTAGAGATTACGGCAAAAATATTATTGTAGTATCCTCTGTTGGCGAAAGTGATTATGTAGAGCTTAAAGACGGTGTAAGATATGTTAATCTTTCAGGCGTTGCAGGTTCAGATACAAAATATCTTAAATTAAAAGGTAATTCGGAAGAAATGTTTTATGAATTTGTAAGTGTTTTAAATTAAGGAGAATTTTTATGTCTAAAAAGACAAATCAAAAAGGGACTATGGCTAAAGATACCATAATTTATATGTTAGCTAAAGGCATTGAGGGAATAGTTGGTATTGTTACAATGTCTGTAATGACTTATTTGTTTTTAACTGAACAAATGGGTTATTATTCTACTGTAAATATTGCAATTACTACTATTGCAATGATAGCAGTACAGTGGCTTGTCCAGTCTGTTTTAAGATATATTAATAAATATGATATTGAAAACAGGCACAAGGAGTTTTATTCAACTGTTTTCTCGGCTTGGCTTGTTGTAAATATAGTTGTTGTTATTATAGCCTTGGGACTTATGTTTATACTCAAAAATTATTTGTCCTCTTTTGATATTATTAAAAGATTTACATCTGTTTACAGCTATAAAGTTATAATTACAGGTATTTTGTGGTTTGTAACTTATAATACAGCTCAACTTATTATTGCAATGTTAGCTGCAGTAAGAGAGGCAAGGCTTAATCTTTTGTTGTCTATGATTACTGTCTGTGGCAGACTTATATTTATGGTTTTATTCTGTAAATTATACGGAAGTAGAATTGAATTTATTTTCCTAAGCTATTTTATTACAGATTTAATTGTGTCTGTAATAGGTATGATTAGACTTAAAATTTATAAATATCTTAATTTTAAAAATGCAAGTAAGGATATTTTAAAGGAATTAAAAGACTATGGTATGCCTCTTATGGGAAATCAGCTTGCAACCTCTGTTTTAAATAAGTCTGATATTTATATAGTTACTATTATAATAGGTGCAGGTGCAGCAGGTATTTACCAGACTAATTATTCTTTAATTGCTACAGCCTTTACTCTTTTAAATGCCTCTGTTATGAGAGGTTGTTACCCTACTATATTAAGAGCTTGGTCTGAGGGAGATAAGGTTCAAACTAAAAAACTTATTGGAGATGCTGTAAGATTTTATCTTCTTGTGGCTGTTCCTGCTGTTTTTGGTGTTGCTGCTGTTAATGATATTTTGGCATCAGCTTTATTTGAAAGCCAATATGTAGAACATCATTTCTTAGGTTTTTACGGTAATTCTGTTATGTTTTGGGTTGCTCTTGGTATGATGTTTTTAGGTCTTACAGAGTATTCAATTAAGCATTGGGAGCTTAATGCTAATACTAAGGCTATATTTTTGCGTTCTCTTATTGGCGGAGTGGTAAATGTAGGCTTAAATCTTGTACTTATTAAATTAACAGGTAATTATTTTATTGCTGCTATTACTACATTTGTTGGATTTTTTGTTTATTTTATTCTTGCAAAATTCGGCACAAGAAAATACTTAGGCTGGAATGTTAAAAAGATTGTCTATTTCAGAATTTTATTTTCTGCTTTAATAATGTATATAGTTATTATTGCATTAAAGAGTATTTTGTCGTATAATAAAATTAGTTTGGCAATTCTGATAATTTGTGGTATTATAGTATATGGAGTGACACTTTTCTTAACAGGCGAAGTTAAAAACGAAGTAAAACTTATAATGAACAAAGTAATAGGTAATAAGTAATAGGTACTTAACATAAACCAATAAATTATCATATTAAAAAAATTACCAAGGATTGACCTTGGTCAATCCGCTTATAAATTTTTGCCAAGCTTTTTAAAAAAAGCTTGTAGGGGTTTGGGGACAAAGTCCCCAAGTATAAAGTCCCCAGTAATAATGTTAATAAAAATTTAGAAATAAAGAAGGGACGATGTTTATGAAAAGCATTTGTGTAATTGGTATTGGCTATGTTGGCTTACCAACAGCAGCTATGTTTGCCTCAAAAGGTCATAAGGTTGTTGGCTTTGACCTTAACAAAAAAGCTGTTGATGCTCTTAATAAGGGCGAAATTATTATTGAAGAACCCGGTCTTGGCGACTTGGTTAAGGATGTTGTAGCAAAGGGTAATCTTTCTGCCACTACCGAATGTCCTGATGGTATGGATGTATATATTATTGCTGTGCCTACTCCTATTAATGAGGATAAAACAGCCGATATGAGATTTGTTGAGTCTGCAACAAGGTCTATTGTGCCTCATGTAAGAAAGGGTGCTATTGTTATTTTAGAGTCAACTTCTCCTCCAAGAACTGTTACTGATTTAATGCTTCCTATTTTAGAGGAAACAGGTCTTGAAATTGGTGAAGAACTTTTAGTTGCTCACTCTCCAGAGAGAATTTTACCTGGAAAGGTTATTGAAGAACTTAGAACTAACAGCCGTATTGTAGGTGGTATTAATGAAAAGTCATCTCTTGCTGTTAAGGCTGTTTATGAAAGTATTGTTGAGGGTGAAATTTTTATTACTACTTCAACTACTGCTGAAATGTGCAAACTTATGGAAAACACTTTCAGAGATGTAAATATTGCTCTTGCAAATGAGCTTGCTAAAATGAGTGAAGAACTTGGTGTAAATTGCTGGGATGTTATTAGAATGGCTAATCAGCACCCTAGAGTTAATATTTTACAGCCTGGTCCTGGTGTAGGTGGTCATTGTATAGCTCTTGACCCTTGGTTCTTAGTTGAAAAGAGCAAAAATGCAAAGCTTATTTTACAGTCAAGATTAAATAACGACTCTATGCCTGAGTTTGTTTTAAATAAAATTGAAAATATTATTGGTGGCTTAGGTGAGGATAAGACTGTTACAATCTTTGGTGTAACTTATAAGCCAAATATTGATGATGTTAGAGAATCTCCTATTATGCACCTTTTAGGTTTCTTAAAGGATAAGGGTGTAAATGTTAAGGTTTGCGACCCTCACGCAGGTGAAAAGGTAGAGAATAATTTTGATATTTATGATGCAGCTAAGGATAGCGATATTGTTGTTTTAGGTGTAAATCATAATGAATTTAGTAATGTAGATTTTAGTAAGCTTACAGAAAATATGAGAAATAAGAACATTCTTGATACAAGAAATTTCTGGAATGGTGAAGATGTTGAAAAAGCTGGAGCTAAATATTATCTTTTAGGTGACGGTACAGAAAAATGAGAAAAGTATTGATAATTGCTAATCAGTTCCCTCCTATGGGTGGTTCAGGTGTGCAAAGAAGTGTAAAATTTGTTAAGCATTTAAGAAGTTTTGGCTATGAGCCTGTGGTTTTCACAAGAGAAGAAGGAAATATGCCACTAAAAGATGAAACTCTTTTAAAAGATATTCCAACTGGTGTTAAAATCTATAAGACAAAGCCTTATGAACTTCCTGAAATGACAGGAATTATGCGTATTCCTGGAAAGGTTTTAGGTAAATTTATAATTCCTGATACTGCAAGATTTTGGATGGAAAAATCAAAGAAAAAAGTTCTTGAAGTTATTAAAAAAGAAAATATTGACTTAATTTACACTACTTCTGCTCCATATAGTGACCATCTTTTGGGACTTTATATTAAAAAGAAAATGCCAAATATTAAGTGGGTTGTAGATTTTAGAGATGAATGGACTAATAATCCTTATACCCTTGACAATCCTTATAATCCAATTAGAACAAAGATTGAAAAGAAAATGGAAAACAGGGTGTTAAATACTGCTGATATGCTTATTACAAACACGCCTGTTATGAGAGAAAATTTTGTTAAAAATCACAATTTAAAAGGTGATAACTTCTTTGTAATTCCTAATGGCTATGACATTGAAGATTTTAAGGATATGGATTGTGAAAATAAGCCTAATAACACTAAACTTACTATGGTTTATACAGGTGCTTTATATGGCAGAAGAAAGCCTGATACTTTCTTTGAGGCTTTAAAAGAGCTTAAAGAAGAAGGTAAAATTGACGGTAACAAAATTTTAGTTAAACTTATTGGCAATTATCATAAGGACAAGCTTCAGGCTCAAATTGATAGCTTTGGTTTAACTGAGCAATTTGAAATTGTAGGCTATGTTCCTCACAATGTGTGTATTAAACATCAGATAGATGCTGATGTGCTTGTGCTTATAGAGGGTAGTGGCAGAGGTGCTAATGCTTTCTATACAGGCAAGATTTTTGAATATATGAACACTAACAGACCTGTACTTGCTATTTTACCGGAGGGTGCGGCAAGTGATTTGGTTAAGGAAAGTAGAATTGGTATTGTTGCAAATACTGATAGAATTGATGAAATTAAGGCTAATATTAAGCTATATTATGACAAGTGGGTAAGTGGTGAGCTTGACTTTGAGCCTGACAGAAATGTAATAGAGGGTTTTGAAAGAAAGGTTTTAACACAGAAGTTAGCTGAAATTTTTGACAAGCTTTGATTTTGGGGCTTTTATTTGGGGGCCTTGCTCCCAAACCCCCACCAGCTTTTTGGGAAGCTTAACAAAAACTTTAAAAGCGGATTGACCAAGGTCAATCCTTGTGTTTAGGACGATAGGTAATAAGTAGCAAGTAATAGGTAATAAGTAATAGGTGATAGGTGATAAGTAATAGGTATCACATACTACAGTAAACCAATGTCTTAACCTAAAAAAATAACCTATATTAAACCTCCAAGGATTGACCTTGGTCAATCCGACAAAAAATTTTGCCAAGCTTTTTTAAAAGCTTGTGGGGGTTTGGGGGTAACACCCCCAAAAAAATAACAATGTAAGGAAAGATTTAAAATGAAAATACTCCATTTTATAAGCGGTGGCGACAGCGGCGGAGCTAAAACCCATGTGCTGACACTGCTTGATAATCTTAGAAAACAGAATATTGATGCAGAGCTGCTTTGTATTATGGAGGGCATATTTACAGAGGAAGCAAAGGCTCTTGATATACCTGTTAAGATTATACCACAGGAAAAAAGATATGATTTATCTGTCCTTAAAAAAATTGTGAACTATATGAATGAAAGCGGTGCAGAGCTTATTCATTGTCATGGTGCAAGGGCAAATTATATTTATCTTTTAATTAAAAACAAAATAAAAGTCCCTGTAATTACTACTTTACATAGTGATTATAAGCTTGATTTTAAGGATAACTGGCGTAAGCAGCTAGTCTATACTCCTATTAATTCCTTTGCTCTTAGGAGATTTAAAAGGGTTTTAACAGTAACAAGGGCATTTAGAGATATGCTTATTAACAGAGGTTTTAAAGAGGAAAGGCTTTCTGTAATTTATAATGGTCTTGATTTTGATGAAATTCTGCCTTGTGTTAACAGAGAGGAATTTTTTAAGTCAATTAATGTGCCATTTTCTCCAGATAGAAAATATGTAGGTATTGCTGCAAGACTTTTCGCTGTTAAGGGTGTAGATGTATTTTTAGGTGCAGCCAATATTTTAGCTAAAAAATGCGACGATATTGACTTTATAATTCTTGGTGACGGTGAAATGTGGGATAAGTGCCAAAATTATATAGCTGAAAATAATCTTACAGGCAGAGTATATATGGCAGGGCAGATTACAGACCCTATTATTATGAATAGCTTTTACAGAAGTATTGATGTAAATACTCTTACTTCTTATTCTGAAAGTTTCCCTTATGCTCTTTTAGAGGGTGCAAGAATGAAAAAGGCTACTGTGGCAACGGCTGTTGGAGGTATTCCTGAAATGATTGAGGACAGCAGAAGCGGATACCTTGTTACAAGCGGTGATTGTGAAATGTTAGCCGACAGAATGGAAAAGCTTTGTAATAATCTGAATTTGAATATTAATATGGGAAATGCTTTTTATGAAAGAGCTAAAAGTCTTTTTTCTGCTGAAAAAATGGCTAAGACTCATATTGAAATATATAATAAAGTTATAAAGGAGTTTGAAAAATGAAATTAATCAATGAAAAAGGCAAGATTTTTGGATTAATAAATATAGTAGACTTAATTGTTCTTGTTATAATTATAGCTATAGCAGGAGCTGTATGTTTCAGAGCATTTTCTCCAAAGGTTAATGCACCTGTTGAAAATGTTGAAAATGAATATTGCTATGTAACTGTTTTAGCTCAGCAGGTTGTGCCAGAGGCTGTAGGTCAGCTTAAAGTTGGCGACCATATTATAGCTAATAATGAAATTACAGATGCAGAAATTGTATCTATTTCAGATGCTCCTGCATCTCATGTTGGTGTAAATAGTGAGGGTAAGGCTGTTTTATCAGAGCATCCTTTATGGAGAGATTTAACTGTTGTTATTAAAGAAAAAATTGACCCATCAACTGTTGTTTTAAAAGTTGGCGGACAGGAAGCAAGAGTAAATTATTCTTATATTTTAAAGACTCAGCAGGTTGAATGTAACAGCAGAGTAAGAGGTATTGAGTTTAAGGCTGAGTAGTAGAGGTGATTTTATGCCTGATATTTTAAGAGGAAGTATATTAATTTCTTTTATATTAAAGGTTATATCAGTCTTTGGAAAGGCTTATAAATTAAGTTTTCTAAAAAAAATTGCAGATAAAATAAATATTTGTATTAAGGAAAGTGTTATATTTAAAATTCTTAGAAAATATGTCTACAAAGAGCCTTTTTATAGATACAGCCTAACCTATAGGCTTGTATTTAGAATTGCTAATTTATTTGATAAGCTCTTTGGCGGTATTTTTAGAATTTTTAAATCAATGCTTTTTGGAAGTGAAATTTCAGATGGCTTTTCAAAGATTTATAATATGAGTTTAACGGATAAATGCTATTTTGCCGGGGGACTTTTAATTTCTATTCCTGTTGGTGCAGCTATTGCAGGCATTTTATTAAATAATTTTAATGAATTTACTTTTATAATTTGCTGGGCAATGTTTTTTGTTGGTGTAATGGTTGTAATTATAGCTATTTACGGTAAAAATTCTGTTTTGGTTAAATTATTCAGAAGTTTTATTAATATAATTAAGTAAACTTCAGGGTTGGTGATTTTTTTTGAGTAACAAAAAAATAATATTGATTGCTTTAATTGGTCTTGCTCTTGGTTTTCTATGCCAAGGCTCTCCAATACTTGCCCTTGGTATAGTTGCCTTTGTGGCGGCAGTTGCAATAGTTTTAAGTGATTATACTGTTGCCCTTTGTATTTTGGCTTGTTATGGTGTTATAGACTATGTTTTAAGAACCTTTGCAGGTGGTATTGCAAGTATTTGGGACGAGGCTTATTTGTGCTGTCTTATTCTTTTGTGGATATATAAGTGGATAACCTGTCGTAAGGAGAAAAATGTTAAAAGTTCTCCTATGGATATCCCTATTTTGATTTTTATGACTGCAATGATTGTTGTGCTTTTTGTAAATTCCTCTGATTTTTCTATTGCTTTAGAGGGTTTCAGAGCTATTGTGCAGTATATAATTTGGTATTTTGTAGCTATTCAGCTTATTAAGGATTTAAAATCAGCTAAGGCTATTGTAACTGTATTTGTACTTATTAGCGGAATACTTGCCCTTCATGGTATTTATCAGTATATTATTGGAGCTGAAATGCCGGCAGGTTGGGTTGACCAAAATGAACAGGCTGTAAGAACAAGAGTTTATTCTATTTTTACAAGTCCTAATGCCTTTGGTTCACTCTTAACTTTATCTACTCCTATGGCAGTTTCCCTTGCTCTTTCAAGTGAAAATAAAAAGGGAAAGGCTCTCTTTGCCTTTATTGCCCTTTGTATGGCAGCAAGCTTGGTTTTTACTTTCTCAAGAGGAGCTTGGATTGGCTTTGCCATAGCTATAGGAATTTATGTATTATTAAAGGATAAAAGACTTATTATTCCTTGTGTAGTTGGTGCAATACTTTTGGTGGTGTTAGTTCCAAGTGTTGGCAACAGAATAGGATATATGTTAAGTCCTGAATATATTGAGTCCTCTTTAAGAGGTGGTCGACTTGTAAGGTGGCTTACAGGCTTTAGAATTTTAGATTATTATCCTGTGTTTGGTTTAGGTCTTGGTGGCTTTGGCGGTGCTGTAGCTATGAATCATCAAATGTCTACTTTAATTGATGCCGAAGTTGTCAAAACTTTCTATATGGATAATTATTTCTTGAAAACTGCTGTAGAAAGCGGATATTTTGGACTTTGTGCCTTTGTAATGTTAATGTATTGTGTAATTATTAATTCTTTTAGAACAATTAAAACAAGTGTTGGTAAACTTGACAGAGAACTTTCTATAGGTATTATGGCAGGTCTTTGTGGTGTTATAACTCATAATCTTGTTGAAAATGTTTTTGAAGTACCTATGATGACCAGTCTTTTCTGGTTGTTTGTGGCAGTAATAATGGGTATTTGGTATATAAATAACCCTAAAAAAATGAGGGATAGCTAATGATAAAACTCTTAATAGCAGGGTATCATGGCTTTGGTAACTGTGGTGATGAGGCTATTTTACAGGCAATGACTACAAATATTAAAGCTATGGCTAAGGATGTTTCTATTACAGCTCTTAGCAATAAGCCTGAATTTACTAAAACTGAATATGGTATAAATTCTGTTCAAAGATTTAAAGTTTTGGCTGTTATTTCTGCTATTAGAAATTGTGATATTATGCTTAGCGGAGGCGGCACACTTTTGCAAAACGGTACCTCTACCCGTTCACTTCTTTATTATCTTGCAATTATTAGGGCTGCTAAGTTTTTTGGCAAAAAGGTTATGCTTTATGCTAACGGTATAGGCCCTGTTACAGGCAGACTTAATCGCTGTCTTGTAAAAATGGTAGTAAATAAGGTAGATGCCATTACTTTAAGAGAAAAACTTTCAGAGGCTGACCTTTTAAGTATTGGTGTTAAAAAGCCTGATATGGAGGTTACTGCCGACCCGGCTTTCGGACTTTATTCCATAAGTGATGATGAGGCAAGGGATATTTTTAAAAAGGAAAATATACCTCTTGATAAGCCAACTGTAGGTGTGTCTGTAAGAAGCTGGCAAAAGGCTATGTATGGTGAGGATAATTATATAGACTCTATTGCAAAAGCCTGTGATGATATAGCTAAAGAGGGCAAGCAGATTGTATTTTTGCCTATGGAATATCCTAGAGATATTGAAATATCTAAAAAGGTTATGAATAAAATGAA
The DNA here is from genome assembly GCA_051892075.1 of Lachnospirales bacterium. Classification (GTDB taxonomy): domain Bacteria; phylum Bacillota; class Clostridia; order Lachnospirales; family CAG-274; genus HGM11788. Next base: position 2,356 of record JBJFFW010000152.1, on the reverse strand, counting down.
GTGTGAAAGCTTTATTTTTAAAAATCGCTACAGTCCATCTCAAATTCTTGGAATTACAGGTCTTTTTGATGTTATGGTCAGTATGCGACTTCATACTCTTATTTTTGCAGCAGTAAAATGTGTGCCAATGGTTGGTATAATTTATGACCCTAAGGTTGAATATTACTTAACTGAACTTGATATGCCTGAAGGTGGAGATATAAGACATAGCAAACTTGATGATAAAAGGGTTAGTAGTATTGTAATGGATATTTTTGATAATATGAGTGATTATAAGTCAAGACTTAAAGAAAAATCTGATATTATGATTGAAAAAGCTCATAGAAATGATGAGATTTTATCTCATCAGCTTGACTTATTAAGAAAAAAACAATAATTCGGAGGAGATTTATATGAAAAAGAGATTTTTAGTAGGATTAGAAATTTTTGTTGCTACCATTGCTGTTATTGGTGCAACCGTATTTGCCGCTTCTGCCGGCTCTGAATCAGACCCCCTTGTGTCTAAAAGCTATGTTGATGATAAAATAAATCAGGTTATTTCTATGATTAATACAGGTACTTCTACTGCTGTTGTAGATAGTGTCGGCTCATCTTACGAGCCTGTTTATGCCTCAGTTGGTCAAACTGTTATAGGTGGTGAGGGTACTGAAATTATTCTTAGAGCAGGACAGGGTACTGTTGTTATAAGCGGTGCTGACGGTATTGTAGATGCTACTACAGGTCAGAATTTAACATCAGGCAAGGCAGCAAGTAAAAATCATATTATGATTGTCCCTAGAAACGACGGCAGAGGTATTAAGGTTACTGAGGCTGCTTGGTTTTTAATTAAGGGAGAGTATTCTATAAAATAAGGAGCTAAGATATGGAATTTTGTAAAATTTTAGGCGTTCCCTTTGCCAATATTTCACCTAATGATGCTGTAGATAAGGTTGTTGGCTTTTTAAATGATGATAAAAAACACATGGTTTTTACTCCAAATCCCGAAATGGTTATGGAGGCTTGTAAAAATACTGAATTTATGACTATTTTAAATAAAAGCTCTATGAATGTGCCTGACGGAATAGGAATAGTCTATGCCTCAAAGCTGACTGGCTCACCTATTAAAGAAAGGGTGGCTGGTTATGATATGCTTTTATCTGTTTTTGATAAAATAAAAGATAGTGATAAAACTGTTTATTTCTTTGGTGGTGCTCCTGAAATTGCCGACAGAGCAAAAAAAGCTATTGAAGAAAGATTTAAGGGTATTAAAATTGTAGGTACAGCCAACGGCTATTTTGATAGTGAGAGAGAAAAAGAAATTATTAATGAAATTAACACCTTAAAGCCTGATTTATTACTTGTTGGAATTGGTTTTCCTAAACAGGAAAAATGGATTTATGACCATATTTCTTCCCTTAATATTAAAGTTGGTATCGGTGTTGGTGGAAGTTTTGACGGTTGGTGTGGAAATGTACCAAGAGCACCTGAATTTTTTGTAAATCATGGTCTTGAATGGTTTTACAGACTTATGAAACAGCCTAGCAGAATTGGCAGAATGATGCAGTTGCCTCTTTTTATGTTAAAAGTTATTTTTTATAAAATTATAGGCAGGCTGGAGAAATAAGTAATAGGTAATAAGTAATAAGTAAAGTTACTATTTAAGATGTAGGGGCGACCATTGGTCGCCCTAGAATTAATTTATAGTATTTAAAAGGAGAATAAAAATGTCTACACTGGAATTATTTTTGCTTGCTGTTGGTCTGTCAATGGACGCCTTTGCTGTTAGTGTCTGTAAGGGTCTTGCTTCTAAGAAATTATCTCTTAAAAATGCAGCTATAGTTGGTTTGTGGTTTGGTGGCTTTCAGGCTTTAATGCCTTTAATAGGCTATTTTTTGGGAGTAAGATTTACTGAGTACATTACAAGTATTGACCACTGGATTGCTTTTATTTTACTTGGAATTATTGGTGGAAATATGATTAAGGAAAGTTTAAGTAAAGACGAGGAAAAGGCTGATTCTTCCCTTGATGTTAAGACTATGTTTTTAATGGCTGTTGCCACAAGTATTGATGCTTTGGCTGTAGGCATTACTTTTGCTTTTTTAGAGGTTAATGTTGTTTTTGCCGTTACAAGCATTGGCTTAACAACATTTTTGCTTTCTGCCATAGGTGTTTTTGTAGGCCATATTTTCGGACTTAAATATAAATCAAAGGCCGAATTTACAGGTGGAATAATACTTGTTTTATTGGGACTTAAAATTTTACTTGAACATTTGGAAATAATAAATTTTTAGATAGTAAAGGATTTTGGAGAATTATCTTTTTTCGGGGATTTTATCCCCGAACCCCTACTAGCTTTTTGAAAAAAGCTAGGCAAAAA
>JBJFFW010000151.1:0-4196 GCA_051892075.1 Lachnospirales bacterium | reverse complement strand
CCTCCCATAAATGTTAAAATTATAGCCTCAACTACAAACTGAAACATAATATCTATATTTCTTGCACCTATTGATTTTCTTAGACCAATTTCTCTTGTTCTTTCAGTTACGGTTACCATCATAATATTCATTACACCAATACCACCTACAATTAGAGATATTGCAGCAACACCACTTATTAAAAGTGTAACTGTAGCTGTAACCTCATTCATGGCCTCAAGCTGAGCAGTAGTTGCAACACAGGTATATTTTTCAGTAGTTTCGTGTAATTTATCAAGTTCTGCAACAATTCTTTCACCAAGCTCATCTGTATTATCGGCATCTTCTGCCACAAGGGTAATATTTGTTAAAACCTTGTTATTAAAAAGCCTTTGACATGTTGAAATAGGAATTATAATTTCTTCAGGATACTCATTATCTGAAAGGGAAGAGGAAGTTTCATTAGTATCTTTTACAATTCCTTTAACTGTGTATTTTAAAGAGCCTTTCCATGTTTTTATTGTAATTTTTTCACCAATTACACTTTCATCACAATAGCCAAAAACCTTTTGTGCCGTCGTATTTGTAATTACGGCAGTTTTTGATTTATTATCAACATCACTGTCTGTAATATAAGCTCCATATAAAATAGTAGGACTCATAATATTATAATAATCTCCCGTAACACCTGTAATAGAAGCAGTATTAGTTTCTTTAGGGTCTAGGAGCTTAACAGAATAATAACTACCTGAATAAGTGGGACTTATATACTTTATTCCGTCAAGTTTTTTCAAACTTTCATAATCATCAAGAGTAAGAGCATCACTTGTAAACATATTTCTTGGTGAGTTATTTCTTAATGAAACTGTCATTCTGCCTACACCTAAAGAGTCAAACTGCTCTGTAATTTGTTTTTGAGAGCCGTTACCAATGGAGGTAATGGCAATAACAGCAGCAATACCTATTATAATACCAAGCATTGTAAGCATTGTACGCATTTTGTTAGATGCTACATTTTTAAAGGCACTTTTTATATTTTCTCCAAGCTGCATTATAACCCACCTCCTGCCACTTTAGGATTTTTAACATTACAGTCTGAAATAATATTTCCGTCTTTAAAGGTTACAATTCTTTTTGTAAATTCTGCAACATCACTCTCATGAGTAACCATAACAATAGTAGAGCCTGAGTTATTTAATTTTTGAAAAATATCTATAATTTCAAAAGTGGATTTACTGTCAAGATTTCCTGTAGGTTCATCAGCTAAAATAATGGCAGGCTTATTAACTAAAGCTCTTGCAATAGCAACTCTTTGTCTTTGTCCTCCCGACATTTCATTTGGCTTATGCTTAACTCTGCCTGAAAGACCAACCCACTCTAAAGCCTCCATAGCTCTTTTTCTTCTGCTTTGAGAGTCCACTCCTGCATAAACCATAGGTAGCTCCACATTTTCAAGAGCACTAAGCTTTGGAAGAAGATTAAAGCTCTGAAAAACAAAGCCAATTTTTTTATTTCTAATTTGAGATAGTTCCGAATCCTTTACCTTTGCAATATTTATACCGTCTAAATAATAATCTCCCCTTGTAGGCTTATCAAGACAGCCAAGTATGTTCATTAAAGTAGATTTTCCGGAGCCTGATGAACCCATAATTGATACAAATTCCCCTTCACACACTTCCAAATTAATGCCTGTTAAAGCCCGAACTTCCACTTCCCCCTGGCTGTACCATTTGTCTAGTGCCTCCACCTTGATTATTGCCATTTCCCATCATTCCTCCCATTGGCTGTTTGTTTTCTGATGACTGTTCTGTCTTTTCTTTATTTTGGGCGTTAGTTTCCTCAATTTGAGCTTTATATTCTTTATAACTCATACCGTCTTTAATGGTATCATTAGGGTTTGCTATAACCTTATCGCCCTCACTTACTCCTGATAAAATTTCTGTAGCAGAATCACCTTCATCACCTAATACAACATCAGTTTTTATAATTTTATCATCTTCAACTTTATAAACATAATTTGTGCCTGTTTTTCCGTCAGTTAAAATAGAATTGGAGCTTAAAGTATCAACATCATTTTTATCTACAACTGTAATTTCCAAATCAAGATTAAAGCCAGGCTTTAAAACACCGTCAGGATTATCTACTGAAATTTCAATAGGTACTACTGTTTCAGAACCCATATTTGTAGACTCGGCACTTGCAGAAGGAGAAATTTTAATAATCTTACCTGTGTAGGTCTTGCCCTCTATACCGTCAGATGTCATAGTTACCTCCTGCCCTAACTCTATAAGAGGAGCATCATATTCCTCAATAGAAGCCTCAACAATTAGATTATTCAAATTGGCAATTTTAAGCATAACAGTATTGTCAACTACAAAGGAATTTTCATCAACAGAAATTTCTGTAACAGTACCATTTACAGGTGATGTTGCAAACTCTACAAGGTCAGATAAATCATCTTCATAATCATTAAGTGAGTCCTCTAAGCCTTTGTTTGTTAAAATCTGCTGGTCATACTTGATTTTAGTAGCTGCATCAGACAAAGGATTTTTTGCAATAGCAAGCTCCTGTTTAGCTTGAGCTAAGGATTTTTGAGCTGATGTAATTTCAAGCTTTTTATTTTCCTTTTCCTTTAATAAATCATTATAACTGTTCTCGCTGTCTGTAAGACTAAGCTTTGCCTTTGAATAAGAATTTTGAGCATTTAAAAGTGTGTTTTCAGCCTGCTGATAAGCACTTTTTGCCTTATCATAACTTGTTTTGTAATCATCAAGCTCTGATTGGCTTACTCCTCCAACAGCATAAAGCTGTGTATAAGAATTAACATCTTCTTCGGCTCTGTCCATATCATTTTTAGCCTGTGTAAGGTCTGTTTGTGCCTGATTAACTGTTCTTAATGCCTGCTCTACTTCATTTTTGGCACTTTCAACAGTAGTTTTTTGAGAGGCAATTTTAGTATCGTATGTATCAAAGGTAGTCTGTGCTTCCGTAACTGCCTTTTGCTGAGAAAATACTTCGTTTTCAAGCTTTGTCATTTCAGCTTGGGTTTTGCTTGTTATAATAGATTGGAGAGTGAGTTTGCCGTTTTCAATACTTCTTTTAGCATCTCTTATTTTATTTTCAAGCTCTGTTTTAGTATCGTCAACATCATACTCAACAATATTCTGTCCTATTTTTACTACATCGCCCTCCTCAACAAGAAACTTTGAAATTTTGTAACCGTCAGCCTCACCATATATAAAAGTTTCATCTTCAAGGGCAGCTGTACCACTGGCAGTTATGGTTTCTTTAATACTTCCTTTTTCCACCATTGTTACAAGATTATCCCTGTTTTTAAAGGCTTCTTTGCTGTTACCTTTAAATTTAAAATACAAAAATACTCCAATAATTCCTATTACTAAAGCCAAAATAACAGCAATTATAATTTTCATTTTCTTGGTTAATTTTAAATCCTTTAAAAATTTTAGTTTACTCAAAATTATCACTCCCTTTAAAAATTAATTGAATTATAGTTTTCCATAATTAATAATAAATTTAATTCAAATTAGAATTTAATTAAAAAGGAGTGTAAAAAAGCTGTAAATAAGCTAAAAAAGCCTATTTACAGCAATTTTTCAAATTTTATTATCCTCAATTATAACAGTTCTGCTTTCACCATTCCACTCTACCTTTGCACCTAAAGCCTCAGATACAAATCTTAAAGGTACCATAGTATTTCCATTTTTATTAGCAACTTCAACACCTAAATCCTTTTCCTCACCATTTAAAAATGCACCCTTTGAACCACTTGCAAGTAAAATAACGGTACTGTCTTTTTTAGCTGAAATAATCTTGGTTTCATTATCATAATTAACCTCTGCTCCAAGAGCCTCGAAAATAGCTCTCATAGGCACCATAGTAGTACCATTTTCAATATAAGGAGCTTCCTTAAAGCTTAATTTATTTCCATTTACAAAAATTGAAATTTCATTTGTGTTATTATCCTTAGTTACACCAACAGAAGAAAAATTATTAACTGCAACACTCATTAAACCTTCATTTACCAATACCTCATTAATATTATCAATATTTGCATATTTTTCAAAAAGCTCTCCGCTGTTATTTGTAATTATAATTTCAGCTAAAGTATCTACATTATTTTCAATTTTAGCTAAATTTAAACAGTCTTCAAAACTCCAGTCATTAAAACTACTTCCCACACCTATAAAATAAGGAGA
>JBJFFW010000150.1:0-4205 GCA_051892075.1 Lachnospirales bacterium | reverse complement strand
TGAATTTAAAATGCTCCACGGTGAATGTGTGGCTGTTGGTATGATTTGTGGTCTTTACTATTCATATAAAAAAGGCTTTGTTACTATGGAGGATATAAAAAAGGCAGAGGATATTTTATCTTACTTTAATCTTCCTATTAGAATTAAGGATTTTTCAAGTGAAGAAATTTATAATCAAATGTTTTATGATAAAAAGACTAAAAACGGCAAACTTAACATTGTTGCCTTAAATAAAATCGGTAATGCTTTTATTGATTCTGATGTTGATATGGATAGTGTTAGTTCTGCAATAAGTTATATATCAGAATAGAGGACAGATTATGGGTATTGTAGCTTTAGTAATTGTTGGTGTTTTGATTTTAATTGACCAGCTTATTAAAATTTGGACTTTAAATGTGTTAAAGCCTATAGGTGAGATTAATGTTATTTCAAATTTTTTCTCCCTTACCTATGTTGAAAACAGAGGTGCAGCCTTTGGAATTTTGCAAGGTGGAAAATGGATATTTGTTATTATTGCTGTAGTTGTAATTTGCTTTGGTGTTTATTATTTTTATAAGCTTATTAAAAATAATGGAAGTAAGATTATGATGTCAGCCTTAATTTTAGTAGGTTCAGGTGCCATTGGCAATATTATTGACAGGCTTTATAGAGGTTTTGTTGTGGATATGCTTAATTTTAACATATTTGGCTATGATTTTCCTGTGTTTAATTTTGCCGATATTTGTGTTTGTGTAGGTGCGGCTTTATTGATTTTTGATTTACTTATTAATGATAATAAAATAGAGTAAAATGGTGATTTGTTGTGGAATTTTATAGAGTTGAAATAGAAGATGTTAATAAAAGAATAGATTTGTTTTTAAATGATGAACTTGAAGATTTTTCCCGTTCAGCTTTGCAAAAACTTATTGAAAAAGGAAATATTAAAGTAAATAATAAGGAAGTAAGTAAAAATTATAAGCTTAGGGAAAATGATGAGATAACAGTTGATATTCCCGAACCTGTGGAAATTGATATTAAAGCTGAAAACATACCTCTTGATATTTTATATGAAGATGATGATTTAATTGTTATAAATAAACCTCAAAATATGGTTGTTCACCCTGCACCGGGGCATTATAGCGGTACTTTGGTTAATGCTTTAATGTATCATTGTGGGGATAATTTATCGGGAATTAACGGAGTATTAAGACCTGGTATTGTTCATAGAATAGATAAGGACACAAGTGGTGTTTTGGTTATTGCAAAAAGTGATTTGGCTCATATTAGTTTAAGTAAACAGTTATCTGCTCATTCTATGACAAGAATTTACAATGCCATAGTTTATAACAATATTAAAGATGATGAAGGAACTGTAAAAACTTTAATTGGCAGAAGTCAAAATGACAGAAAGAAAATGGCAGTTGTTAAAACAGGTGGAAGAAATGCCGTTACTCACTATAAAGTATTAGAAAGAATGGGTAAGTTTAATCTTGTAGAGTTAAGACTTGAAACAGGCAGAACTCACCAAATAAGAGTTCACATGGCTCACATTGGTCATCCTCTTTTAGGGGACCCTGTGTATGGACCTAAAAAACAGATTTTTAACCTTGAAGGGCAGGTTTTACACGCAAAGGTCTTAGGCTTTATTCACCCAAGAACAGGTGAATATATGGAATTTTCAACAGAATTACCTGAATATTTCAAAAAATTGATTTTTAAGTTAAAAAATGCTTGCAATTAATTTAATAATATGATATAATCCTATATTGTGAGTGAATACGAATGTTCCGCTGGTGTGCCTTATAAAAAGGCTTAATGTTGTGCATTTATGAACATTTATGATGAAAGGGAGGCATTGCCTTATGAATAACGAAATTATTAAGGAAATTGAAAGTGCTCAGCTTAAAAATGACATACCTGAGTTTAATGTAGGTGATACTGTTAAGGTATACGCAAAGGTTGTTGAGGGTACTAGAGAAAGACTTCAGATGTTTGAAGGTATCGTTCTTAAAAGACAGGGCGGAAGCTCTAGAGAAACTTTTACTGTAAGAAGAATTTCTTATGGTGTAGGTGTTGAAAGAACTTGGCCTTTACATTCTCCTAGAATTGACCATATTGAAGTTGTTAGATATGGTATCGTTAGAAGAGCTAAACTTAACTATCTTAGAGATAGAGTTGGTAAGTCTGCTAAGGTTAAGGAAGATATTAACAGAAGAAGCAAGTAATTTACTTAATATTATAGCCCTCGGATTTTTTACCGAGGGCATTTTCAATTAAAAAAGGGGTGTGGGTTTATGAACATACAATGGTATCCGGGTCACATGACTAAGACCAGAAGAATGATGGAAGAAAACATATCTTTAGTTGATATTGTTATTGAGCTTTTAGATGCCAGACTTCCATACAGCAGTAAAAATCCTGATATTGATACTTTGGCTAAAAACAAAAAGAGAATTATTATTTTAAATAAGGTTGACCTTGCTGATGAGAGTAAAACTGCAAAGTGGGAAGAATACTATAAGTCAAAGGGTTTTGAGGTTATTTTGGTTAATAGTATTAATGGCAGAGGTATTAAGGATATTACTACTGTTTCTAAAGAGCTTATGGCTGAGAAAATGGAAAGATTAAGATTAAGAGGCAGACTTTTTGCTCCTACAAGAGCTATGATTGTAGGTATTCCTAATGTAGGAAAAAGCACTCTTATTAATAAATTTGTAGGTAAGGCTATGGCTAAAACTGGTGATAAAGCAGGTGTTACAAGAGGAAAACAGTGGGTAAGAGTTAAAAGAGATTTTGAGCTTTTAGATACTCCTGGAATTTTATGGCCTAAATTTGAGGACCAAAGGGTAGCTTTAAAACTTGCCTTTACGGGAGCTATGAATGATGATATTTTAGACTCCGTAACTTTAGCCTATAAGTTAATAGATATGCTTAAAGGAATTTATCCTGATGCAGTTAAAAATAGATATGGTGTTTGTTATGATGATAATACTCCTGCTGATAAAATTTTAAATGATATAGGTTTAAAAAGAGGCTTTAAAAAACGAGGCGATGAGGTAGATATTGAAAGAGCAGCTAATATACTTCTTGATGAATTTAGAGCAGCAAAGTTAGCTAGAATTACCCTTGATGATGTTAGTGATTTAGAAAATAAAGAAAATATAGAAGAATAATTTTAAAAAATTTCCAGTATACGGCAATTAATTTTGCCGTATATTTTTTTTATTTGTGTTAATAATAATTTCTGTAAGGCGGTTTAAAACTGTCTAATTTTAAGGAGGTTATTTAAAAATGGATAACAGAAGTAACAGAGAAACAAACAGAGAATCAAATAGGAATTCAAACAGAACAGAGTTTGGCAATGAGTTAAACAGTGACTTAAATACTAACAGAGAGTCAAATAAAAACTCAAACAGAGAGTCAAACAGAAACTCTAACAGAGATTCAAATTCCAGATAGTATTTACTAAAAAGTATCCTGCCTGTATTTTTTGATACAGGTGGGATATTTTTTTGTAAAAAAATAAAAGTAATGCACCTTTTGTCACCTAAGGTTGTGTTATAATGAATTTGAAAATAAAAAAAGGAGGTTTTTTATGGCAAAAAACTATAATTTATGGTTTAAATTTTATATTAAAAATATTTATGAAAAGGTTTTTACAAGCCTAACTCTTGAACAAAGGTACATACTTATTGTAATTCAGGCTATGGCTAATCAATTTGAAAATGAATGGATATTTAAAGGAAAGAAATATACTTTAAAGCCGGGGCAACTTATAACAAGTGTAAAAAGTATTGTAGAAAGTTGTAATTGTAAAACTATTACAACTCGAAAGGTAAGAACGGCACTTAAAAGTTTTGAAAATCTTGAAATTCTGACAATAGAAACGACAAAGGAAAATACTCTTATAACCATATTAAATTGGGATAAGACACAAGGTATTCTTTTTGGAAATGACAATGTATTTGACAAACAGGTGACAAACAAGTGGCAAACAGATGACAAACAAATGACAAACAAGTGGCAAACAGGTGACAAACAGATGACAACTATAAAGAAAGATAATATAGATAAGATAGAAAAGAAAGATAAGAAAGATATATATATTAAACCTAATACTTTTACAAATTATACACAAAGACAGTATACTGATGATGAAATTGAAGAAATTATAAGACGAAAAAGTAATATATAATTTTATTAAATAAAAAAGGAGATTTGTTATT
>JBJFFW010000149.1:0-4224 GCA_051892075.1 Lachnospirales bacterium | reverse complement strand
TGTAAAAGACGAGGCTTTAATCCTTTAACAGATATTATAAGACATTATGATGTTACTCGTAAAGCTTGTCCTTTGTGGTGGGCACCTAACGGACCTAACAAGAATGCTAACGCTGATTTTACATCATTTAAAATTAGTGTTAAAAATAAAATGGAAAATAAAGTTAAAATTGTAGAAAATGTGGAGGAGGCTGATGACGAAGTGATTACAGAGGGCAAAGCTATTGTAAATGGCAAGGAATATAAGGTTGATAGGATTTTAAAAGATAATACTAATTTTATTAAGGCTAGTAATTTTAGCAATATGGGTTTTGAAGTAGGCTATGATGCCGATACTAAGGCTATTACTATTAACAATAAAACATCAGATATTATTGTTAATGACAAACAAGTAGAAGCGGTTAATATAGAGGGTTATAATTATGTTAAGCTGAGGGATTTAGCCGAGATTTTAGGTAAGGATGTCAGTGTTGTAAATGGAGAGATTGTTGTTAGATAGGTATTAGAACTGAGGGGTATGTGGCTTTGCTGCATACCCTGTTTTTTTTAGTATATTTATTACTTATATCATATAGGGGTTTATGTATAACCCCATTCATAAGTCATTACAAGAGCTAAATTTACAGCATTTCCCAAACCATAATAATCATGGGATTCATATAAAAGACCAGATTGATTTGTAGAAGTTTTTGGAGCCAAAGCAATTAGTGAAAAATATCCCTTTGAATTTAAGGTTTCAGTCAATTTTTTTACAAATTCAATATATTTATCCTTTACGGGCAAATATTCAAAATCAATATCCAATGCTCCATAGCCTTTTTGTTCCATAGTATATATAATGTTATTTATCAAATTATCCTGTGCATATTCATCATTTAAAATAAGGCTTGCAAGTTCACTTGAAAAAACTCCGGTATTTGTTAGGGTTGAAAGGTGCATTGTAGGTATAGCACCATATTCATTTGCAAGATTAATAAGTCTATCATCATCTACATAAACTAAATCACCATTATTTGTAAAGCCATAAGTAAATATAGTTAAAAAAGTTAAATAGGGTAATGCTCTTAAAATAGTGGTTTCATCTATAGATGGATAGGCATATCCATTTGTGGCAATATATTTTGTGGGGTTATCGCTATATGAAATAACTATTATTTCACCTTCATAAATATCTCTGCCAATAATTGAGGGATTGTTTCTTAAAATTTCATTTACACTTACATTAAATTCAGTTGCTATTTTATATAAAGTATCACCATTTTTTACAGTATAGCTTTTTGTGGCATCTAATATTACAAAATCCTGACCTACAACTAAATTATTGGGATTGGGAGGAAAATTTGTGTTAATAATAAATTCAGGAGTTACTCCAAAATTTTTTGCTATAGAATAAATTGTATCTCCTTCTTTTACAGTGTATATAGTCAATAAAATCATCTCCTTTATACACTATATGATATTTTTTTTGTTATATTCAAAAAGGACTGTCACAAAAACAGTCCTCAGATACATTTTATAAATTAGATTTAATTTTTTCAATTATTTCTTTATACTCATCATCACTTAAATATTTTGGTGGATTTACATTCATTTCAAATGTTCCACCAAAGCCATAACCGTCTTTTTGTTTTGGAACAATATGCACATGAAGATGAGGTAAAGTATCACTAAACATACCATAATTAACCTTTGCAGGATTTACAGCTTTCATAATAGCTTTACCTACAGTTTGCATATCACTTATAAAATCAGCAGAGTCTTTTTCGTTAAGCTCTGTAAAATCAACATTATGTTCTTTATAAGCAATAACACAGCGACCATAATAAGTCTGCTCTTTAAAAAGATAGAGCTTTGTAACCTTTAAATCGGCAATATAAATCATAAGAGAGTCAAGTTTTTCCTTATTTTTACAATATAAACAATTTTCCATAGTATTTCCTCCTAAAGTATGATATAATCTATTTATAGTATAGCACAGAATTGGGAAAAATAAAATTATTTTTATAAAATTTATCAGGTGATTTTTTATGATATATGAATATATTGGTACTTTTTTTTCATATTTAGTTAGTTTTGGATATGTTTTAAATATATTTTGGACAATTTATGTTCTTTTTTATGAAAAGAAAACTCCAGGAGTAATATGGGCGTGGTTAATGGTGCTTTTTATTTTGCCTGGCTTTGGATTTATTTTGTATTTTGTATTTGGTTTTGATGGCAGAAAGCATAAAAGGTTTGCTATTAAGGCTAAAGAGGATAATGAAACCTTTAGAATATTTAATGAAAAATATCCGGAAATTGCAGGCAATATTAATGATATTGTAGATAAAAAGCCTGTTGGAGATTCAAAATCTTTAGAAAATATTATGCTTATGAATAAAAGAAGCGGAAAAAGTCCTTTAAGAGATGGCAACAGTTTAAAACTTTACCACGAGGGTATGTCAAAATTTAAGGATTTATTTGAAGATATTAAAAATGCTGAAAAATTTATTCATATGGAGTATTATTTGGTTCATGATGACAAACTTGGAACGGCAATAATGAGAGCTTTGGCACAAAAGGCAAGGGAAGGTGTTGAAGTCAAGCTTTTATATGACGGTATGGGTAATGCGGCTAACAGACCACATTTTAGAAGAATACTTAAAAAAGCAGGAGGGCAGGCAAGACTTTTTCTGCCACCAAGAGGTGTAAGGCTTAATTATCGTGACCACAGAAAAATTGCTGTTATTGATGGAAAAATCGGTTATGTAGGTGGACTTAATATTGGAGATGAGTATGTAAGTAAGAAAAAGAGGTTTGGTTTTTGGAGAGATACTCATATAAGAATTTGCGGAAATGCCGTAAAGGATTTGGAACTTAGATTTATAATGGATTGGAATTTCACAAAGGGTGAAAAACTTGAAATAGAGTCTAAATATTTTCCAAGAATTGAAGCAGAAGAAGATAATGTAAATATGCAGATTATTTCAAGTGGACCTGATTGTCAATGGGACAGTATTCAATATACTTATTTTCAAATGGTAAATAAGGCAGAAAAAAGAGTTTATATTGCAACACCTTATTTTGTGCCTGAAGACAGCTTGCTTGAGGCTTTAAGAACAGCGGCATTATCCGGAATAGATGTTAGAGTTGTAATTCCTGCTAAGCCTGACCATCCTTTTGTATATTATAGCAGTATTAATTATTTAGGAGAGCTTTTGGAGGCAGGAGTTAAGTGTTATGAATACACAAAGGGTTTTATTCATGCAAAGATTATGACTATGGACTCTATTGCAACCTGTGTTGGTACAGCTAATATGGATATAAGAAGTTTCAAACTTAATTTTGAAGTAAATGCCGTAATTTATGATAAAAATATTACTGAAGAATTTGATAAGCAGTTTGAAATAGATTTTAAGGACTGTAGAGAAATAACAAAGGAAATTTATGATAAAAGAGGCAGAAGAACTAGAATTAAAGAGGCTATTGCAAGGCTAATTTCACCTTTACTATAATATTTAATAATAAGAAAAAGCAGAGAGCAAAATTTAGGCTCTCTGCTTTTTAAATTATAAAGCTTTTCTGTAAATTTCTGCAATTTCTTCCTCTGTAAATACAATAGGGTTATTTGCCACACTGGCTGAAGAAACTTTCATACAGTTTTCAGCCATCCAAGGAATATCTTTTTCCTCAATACCAAGTTCAGATAAGCTGCACTCAAGGTCAATACTCTTTAAAAGTGACCTAATCTTAACAGCACAATCCTCAGCAGTAAGACCTCCCATAATACGGGCAATTTTACCAAACTTAAATCTATCACCCATAAAAGAGGCTTCAATTACAACAGGTGTTAATGCTGCAAGACCCTTTCCATGAACTATATCCTTTAAACCACTTGCAGGGTGTTCCATACCATGGGCAAGAGTTACTCCGGCTGTATTAATAACCATACCGCCTATTGTACTTGCAAGAGAAATCTTTTCCCAACCTTCTTTATAACTTGGGTCGTTGTAAACCTTTTCAAGATTATCTGCAATAAGATTAATTGCATATAGGCTTAGGGCATCTGTAAATGGCTGAGAAATTTTTGAAGTATAAGCCTCTATACTATGGCAAAGAGCGTCAAAACCAACAGAGGCAAGTACACTCTTTGGCATTGTCATCATACATTCAGGGTCTACAATAGAAACCTTTGGCACAATGGCATTACATCTTAAAGATTTTTTATCACCATTTTCAGGATTTG
>JBJFFW010000148.1:0-4270 GCA_051892075.1 Lachnospirales bacterium | reverse complement strand
AATAGGAATTAAATCATCTATACTATTGTACAAATCATCAATTATTCTCTTGCTTTCAGCAGCAAGATTTATAGCTGCCATAGCCGTTTCAACGGCAGAATTATAAAGACTTGTTGATGCTCCAATAAATTCACCACTATCGCCCGGTAATAATTTAAGGATTGTAGCCATATCATCTTTAACACTTTTAATATTAGCTGCAAGTCTTGAATGATTTTCGGCAACAATACCATATCCCTCATGTTTGTTTTTAATAGTTTCAGCACCTTTTGATAAATTCTGTTTATATACAAATTCAACCATTGTTGTCACATTATCTTTTAAAGCTCGCTCATGGCTTAATGTTACATCAAGCTGCATCTGTTCATAATCTTTTGACATATTAGTTTGCCTCCTTTTTAATAGCTTTATTTGTTTCCTTGCGTTTAGAAATATCATAAGTTTCATAAATACTTACAATACTTTCAAGTCCTGGAGAAAGCTCTCCATTTTCGTCTACATAATTATTAAGAGCTGACGAAAGAGAACGACTGTCAACTGTTTCCTTAATTAAGCTTCCAAAGCCTTCCTGTCTGAGTACATCAAAATAATCAAGACCATTTTCAAGTAATTCATCATTTGACTTTTTGTTATATATAGTCTTTGCCTGTAAGCTGTATGTAAAGCCATTTCGGCTAATCTTAGGACACTCATTATCAATCATAGCTTGTGATAATAATTTTTTAATTTCATCTATTTTCTTATTGTTGCTCTTATTTTTTAAGACAAGGTCTTCCTTTGTATCAAGAAGTTCCTTGTAAATGTCAATTAATTCAAAAATTTCCATTGTAAAAAATCCTTTCTATTCAAAATACTGTTTCCAGTTATCTACAATATTTTTAGCTAAATCCTCTTTTTTTGCTAAAGCTTTCAATATCATTTCATCAATGGTATTTTTAGCTATTAAATGTATATAAGTACAAGAATTTCTTTGTCCTATTCTGTGTATTCTTGCTAAAGACTGGCTATATGCAGCATAGTTAAAGTTTACAGAATAATAAACGCATGCATCAGCAGCAGTTAAAGTAATACCAAGTCCCGCGGTATCAATCTGGGCTAAGAATACAAGTGTGTTAGGATTTTCCTGAAAATCCTTAACAATATTGCCTCTATGCTCTAGTTTAATATCGCCATATATAAGACCATATTTAATCTTTTTATTCTTTAGCATATTTTCTATTAGCTCAATTTCCGTTCTAAACCTTGCAAACACAACAAGCTTTTTTCCGGCACTTATACAATAATCTTCTATAATATCCTCTAAGGCTTCCAGTTTGCTTTTGCTTATAAGCTCAGGTTTTGTACTTTCATCAGGAACTATAAAACCTCCTGTAAACTGTTGTAGTCTTAAAATTCTTGTAAGTGCTGTTGTAGCTGTTATTTGACCACCATTTTCAAGCTCTGCAAAACTATTTCTCTTTATTTGATTGTAAAGACTTCTTTCTTTAGGTGTAAGCTCTATAAATCTTTGCTCAAATACCTGTTCAGGAAGGTCAAGAGCATCTGCTTTTGTAACTCTGTATGCAACAGAATACTCTTTTTGTATAAGCTCGTCTAAATCCCTATAACCTATTATCTGTCGCTGATTAAATCCGCCCATAATAGCATACCTATTTCTAAAGGCATAAAAATTATCTCCAAAAACATTAGGGTCCAAAAATCTGTACTGGCTATATAAATCAATAGCATTATTTTGAACTGGTGTACCTGAAAGAATAAGCTTATATTTAGCAATATCTCCAAGCTTGTGCATTGCTTTACTTTGCTTTGCATTATGAGTTTTTATTCTTTGACTTTCATCACATATAATCATATCAGGTTGCCAATTTTCAAGAGTTTCAAATATTCCCTCCCTCCACGCACCTTCATAATTAACTACTGCAACTTTTAATCCATCCACAGGAGCAGAATTCAAATCATTAAGAGCCTTTAATCTTTGCTCCTTGGTACCAAGCAATACCTTAACTATAGCCTTAAAATTTGCATAATCGTCAAATTCCTTAGTCCATACACTACATACCGATGTAGGTGCAGCAATAAGAAGCTTATTAATCTTCTTGCAGTTGTATAAAGTTCCTACTGTCATAATAGCCGTAAGAGTTTTACCACAACCCATTTCAAAAAGGAAGCCAAAACCTTTGCCCGCCATTACAAATCACCATCCCTGTTCTTAAATACAACATATCTTGTATTTTTGCCATTTTCATACATAGGCACAGAGTATACTACTTTTCTTCTTTCCTGAATTGCTCTTATGTAACCCTCTTGATATAGATGTTTTCTTGCTAACCTTGGCTGTATGTTTTTCTTTTTACAAAATTCATTAAATGTTGCAACATCTATTAAAATCTCGCCATTTCTTTCTTTACCAAGTTCTTTAACTTCTGCAACAAAATCTTCTGTATCTATCAATATTCCAAGCTTTGATTTAGTTTTAAGCACTACAAGCTCATCAAGTCCATCAATATCAATTTCAGCCTTATTAAAGACATCAAGTATCATTGGCAATCTTTCTTCCGGACAATAAGCAATAATCCTTGATATTTTAATTGCTGTTTCAACATCTATTTGCACTATCTATCACCTCCTGAGGCTTTATAAGTCCAAACACAATAAGTGCCATGTTGTAAGCTTTAGTCTGATGATTATAAGGAGTAAGTCCCGGCTTTATTGGTGGCTTAATATAAGCTACAGATTTTTCTTTCGCTCTTTCAATAGCAACAGCTTCATCAATATCAGCAAGCCTTTGTCTTTCAATCTCTAACTTTTCAGGCAGCTTAATAATTTTAGAAAGTCTGTTAAGAAAATCCGAAGTTACAAACTTTCTCAATGTTTTATCTCGCTTATTATATTTCATACCCATACTTACCAATGTTGAATAATTATCACCAACATCTTTAAGAATAACAACATTATTTTTAACATCATAGCCAATTTGCATTACTAATCCTCTTTCTAATTAATCATCTGCCTTACTAATTACTACATTCAATCTGTCAGCTTTATTTGCACCTAAGTCCTTTAACGCATCTTTATTAATATAAATTTGCTTAACCTTACTTGTGCCAACTTCAGTATATCTGTAAGTTCTTTTAGTTTCCTTGTCAAATTCAAAAAGCATTTTCATCATAATTATTTCTTCCTTTCACTTGTTTATAGCTTTCTTCTTGTCTGTTATACCTGCTGCCTTTAATCTGCCAAATATAGTTGACTTAGGTATTCCTGTTATATCTGATATTTTCATAAGTGACATACCCTGTCTTATATACATATCTTCAAGGTCAGATATACTATATAAGTCATCGTCCTTAGTATTTTTAAGAGGATGCGCCTTTTCTCTTGCCTTGTCCAATATTTCATTAGTCTTGTTTTTCTTCATCTCAGCAATAATTTTGTCGTTTTCTTCAATTTGCTTTTGCAAATTTTCACTTTTAAATTTCTCTTGAGCAATTTCTTCATTTACTCTTTCTAATATGTAACTAATATGATAATCTTTAATTCTCTTAAGTTCATCATCAGAAACTATAACCTTATTAGCACAGCTAATATAATTACAATTATCAGCCATTTCAAGATTTATTTCATCTTTAATGCAAATCTTATCTGCATTAAAGATACAACACACTTCTTTGCAATTAACCTTTTTCATAATTGACAAATCCTTTCTTATGTAATAAAATTAAATTGGATATTTTTATAAGGATTCAATCCTTATTTGCCACTTTTGCCTGCAAGCTTAGTGGCAATTTTCTTTTTACAATCCACGCACTTAATGCCGTACTGCTTATGCTCCGGCTTTACATCAATCAATGTGCCACAGATACTACATTTAGATTTCAAAATTCTCACCCCCCCTAGTCCTCTACTACTACAGTTTTATAAATTTCATTTGTTACAGGTCTTGTAAGTCCACAGGGAGCAAATTTACTCTTATTCTTAATTCTTCTTATCGGCTTTGGCTTTTCTATTCTCTCAGCTATCGCCAAATAAGGGATACAAAATCCAAATAAGATAACTCTAAAAACTTTAACAATTTTTTTCTTCACTTCTTTTACCTCCTAATATTGCTTAACCCAGTCATCATAAATTTCCATTACTGTCTTTTTCTCGCTCCAGCAATCTGTATAATCTTCATATTGTTCTACTAAGATAAAATAAATTGTTGTACGGACATTATATGATGCTGTTTTACTGCATAGGCTGAATATTACACCTTTTTCAAACAACGCAT
>JBJFFW010000147.1:0-4291 GCA_051892075.1 Lachnospirales bacterium | reverse complement strand
TTTTGTGCATAATAAAAAACTGTGAACCTGCTGAATTAGGCATAGAACTTCTTGCCATAGAAATAACACCTTCAGTATGTTTAAGATTATTTTCAAATCTGTTTAAGCCAAACTCACCTTTAATACTGTATCCCGGACCGCCCATACCATTTCCGTCAGGACAACCGCCTTGAATCATAAAGTCTTTAATTACTCTATGGAATATAAGTCCATCATAAAATCCATGATTACAAAGACTAATAAAGTTATTTACAGTATTAGGTGCAATTTCAGGATAAAGTTCAATTTTAATAATATCTCCATCATTAATTTCTAAAGTTACAATAGGATTTTTACTCATTTTTATTTCTCCTTATAATATTTTTATTGGTTTAAAATTTAAAAAATCGGCTGAAACAAGACTGTAATTAACTCCATCTACATTTCCCTGATAACTGGAGTAAAAACTGTTAACACCATGAAGATGACCATATATAACAGTTTTAACATTGTATTCTTTTATAATATCAATAAATAAAGAATTCTCTTTTTTATCGTTTGTAGGAGGAAAATGTAAACATACAATAATATTATCATAATTATCATTTAATGCCTTTTCAATGGAATTTCTTAACCTGCCCGCCTCTCTTAAATATATTTTTTTGTCATGTTCTGTAAACATACTGTCATTTGGACAAACCCAACCCCTTGTGCCACATATTGCCATATTTTCATATTTAAAATATGAATTTTTAACAAAATACATATTATTATACATTTCATTTAATTTTTGAGTTGAATTCCAAAAATAGTCATGATTTCCTTGAAATAATATCTTAAATCCGTGAAGATTAGATATAAAATCTAAGTCAGGCTTTGCCTCAATCAAATTCTTACCCCATGTTAAATCACCGGGTACAAGGACATAATCATTTTCGTTAATTATACTATTCCAATTTTGATATATTTTTTCACTATGATTTTTCCATATAATATCAAATATATCCATTGGTTTATCATTTACACTGCTTAAATGCAAATCTGATAAAGCATAAAGCCCCATACTAATACTCCTTAATCAAATCTGTTAATTGCGAATTAAATTCAGAGAGCTTTTGAATATTACCTTCCTGATACAACTGCAAAAATTGATAATTGAACTCGCTCATCTGGTCGGCTGATATATGTAAAGATAAGGCATGTATATTTTCTATAACAGAATCAACTATATTATCCCTGTCTTTTGTTAAATCTCTGGCTTCAAATAAATCTTGTCTGATTTTTGACATTTCCTTATCAAGATTAAAAGCTGCTTCAGAACAACTTATAAGCCTGTTTTTTATATCATCAGGAACTTTGCCATTAAATTTATAACGCATTGAATGTTCAATAGTTGCCCAAAAATTCATAGCCAAAGTTCTTATTTGGATTTCACATTTTATATTAATGACCTTTGAAAATTGTATAATGGGATATTCAATAGTTATATGATAGCTTCTGTATCCACTAGCTTTAACATTATTAATATAATCTTCTTCCTGCAATATTTTCATATCATAGGCTGAACGCCCACGAATAATCTGCACCACTTTATCAATATCCTGAACAAAACGGCATATAATTCTAATCCCCACAATATCTTCTAATTGAACAAGTGCTTTGTCAAGAGGAATTCTTCTTCTGTTAGCTTTTTCTATTATACTTGCCACAGTTTTAACTCTGCCTGTAACCTGTTCAATAGGTGATTGTTTTTGAACTCTCAAAAAATCTCTTTTCATACCATTAAACTTTGTAACAAGTTCATCCATAGCTTGTTCAAAAGGTAGAAGTTCAGTTTTCCAATCTAATAAATTCATATCATTCCCTCCTAATTGCTATTTTAACATAAAGCCTTATATAATTCAATAGAATAATAATTAAAAAACTATTGACAAAGTATTAAGATATAAGTATAATTGAAGTGCGATTAATAATCATTATCAATAACGGAGGTAATTAATTATGAAAAAATTTGTATGTCCAGTTTGTGGTTATGTACATGAAGGACCTAACCCACCTGAAAAATGTCCACTTTGCGGTGTTGCAGGTGATAAATTCAAGGAAGTTGATGAAAGCAAGTTAACTTTTGCTTGTGAGCATGAAGTTGGCATCATCGAAGGTGTTGACCCTGAAATCGTTAAGGGTTTAAGAGAAAACTTTAATGGCGAGTGTTCAGAAGTTGGTATGTATCTTGCTATGAGCAGAGTTGCTGATAGAGAGGGTTACCCTGAGGTAGCTGAAGCTTATAAGAGAATTGCTTTTGAGGAAGCTGAACATGCAGCAAAGTTTGCTGAAATTTTAGGTGAAGTTGTTACTTCTTCTACTAAGAAAAATCTTGAACTTAGAGTTATGGCTGAGCATGGTGCTACTGAAGGTAAGCTTGAATTAGCTAAGATGGCTAAGGCTCAAAATCTTGATGCTATTCATGATACAGTTCACGAAATGGCTAAGGATGAGGCTAGACATGGTTGTGCATTCCAAGGTTTACTTAAGAGATATTTTGGCTAATACTTAATAGTTTTTACTAACATAATTTGAGGGCAGTTTTAAATCTGCCCTCTTTTTTAATTACTAATATAAATACTTACACTTGAAATCAGCTTTGTATTATACTTAACTGTAAACTTGAAGATATTGCTGAATATATTGATGATAATAATATTTAATTAAATTTATAATATTATATTTATATATCGACAAAAATATTGAAAAATCTACATACTATGATATAATATAAAATGATAACCGTCAAATATATTATTATATTTTATTAAAATTATGATTAGACCATTAGTTTATTTTTTGTTTTATTTTGTATGTGGTATAGTGTTTGGAATGAATTATTACAGTCATAAAAATCTGTTAGTATTTTTATGTATTATATTTATTTCTTCTATTGTTGTGTTAATTATTAAAAGAGCTAAAATTGCTTTTATATTTGTATTTATTACTATGTTAGGTATTTTTTTAGGTAAATCCTCATTGCCTGCTAAGGAGCCTGATTTATTTTTGTTTTCAAATAATAATCCAAATATTTATGCTACAGCAGAAGTTAAGGAAATAAAAAAGAAATATTCTAAAGTTACAGGATATATTATTAATTTAGAAACGGTAAAAAGTGACAATTCTTCTGAAAAAGCTAAAAAGGATACTACATATAAAGAATTTTATAAAGAATGTAATAAAAATAAAAGTAATGCCATAATATACTTATCAACAGAGCTTAAAGTTGGAGACAAAATAGAATTATATGGTAAACTAAAAAATATTAAGCTTAGAAGAAACCCTACAGATTTTAATTCTTATGCTTATTATCGTTCATTAAATATAGAATACAAAATTACTCCAAAATGGGTCAAATATTTAGGACATAATGATAATTTAAACTCAAAGTTTAAATCATGCAGAGAATATTTTGCTTCAAATTTTGAAAACATTTTACCTCATGATGAAGCTACTGTTTTAACATCTATTATACTTGGAGATAGGTCTGAGCTTGATACAGAAACTTATAATATATTTAAAACAGGTGGAGTAAGTCATATAGTAGCAATATCAGGTTTACATATATCAATTATATCTTTAATGATAATGTGGTTACTTAAAAGATTAAGTATTAAATTAGCATATATTATCACAATTTTATTTTTGGTATTGTATGCAATATTCTCAGGACTATCTCCATCAGTTATAAGAGCTGTAACAATGACAGGATTTTTGATTATTATATCTTTTATGGGGCGTAAATATGATATTCTTTCTTCTGTTTCACTTGCCTGTATTATTATGCTTAGCTATAATTGCTATTATATTTATAATATTGGCTTTTGTTATTCTTTTGCTTGTGTATTTAGTATAGGTTTAATGATTGAGATATTTAACAAATATAAAATACATAAAATACTACAAACAATTCTAATAAGTTTTGCAGCTAATATTGCCTCAAAACCAATAACTGTATATAGTTTTTATTATGTTTATTTATGGGATATATTAAGTAATATTTTAATTGTGCCTTTTATGTCAATATTTATAATAATAGGTATTATTTCAAATATTATAAGTATTTTTTCTATTCCACTGGCAAAAATGATTGTAAAAATAGATTCATATCTTATTAGTGCTTATAAATTTATATGTCAAAATGTTTCAAGTATTCCTCACTATGAAATTAAAACAGCAGGAAAAACAATTTACACGCTAATTGCCATATATGTTTTAATGGTCATTATTTATAATTGTTTTATTAATATTAAAAATATAAAATATATTT
>JBJFFW010000146.1:0-19645 GCA_051892075.1 Lachnospirales bacterium | reverse complement strand
TTAATTTTAATACTTACTTTATCAGAATTATTAAATTCATAATAAGGAATATCCACAGCATTTCCATTTAATTCATCCATAAGTTTTATTTTTCTAAGGCTATTTCTTTCATTTTCAATGTCTTTTACAAGATTATCAAAATAACTCTTTTTATTTTCATAAAGACTTTTAGGTATAATTTTAATAGATTCAATATGTCTTAGTTCCACTTTTTTAGGGTCTATATTATAAACTTTAATATCATCAAGATTTTTATAGTATTTTTCATAATCTCTCATAAAATCACTATTCTTTAAATTTTCAATTGTAAAATATGTATTTAAAAGCTCCAGCTTTTTACTTTCTGTTAAAATACCATCAATATTTAAAACAGCCTCTTTTGATAAATTATAAATAGTTTCATCAATAAAACCTGTATTGCTATTTTTCCATCTTATAATTTTAGGATTTATTTCTGTATAAACAAAGCAGTTATAATCATCTACAGACTTTTTACCTTTTCTGTTGCATCTTCCAAGTCTTTGAAAGAGAGAATTTATATCTTGTAATTCAGTAAAAAGGTAGTCAAAATCAATATCAAGACTTGCCTCTACAACAGAAGTGGTTATCCAAATTTGATTTAAGTTTTCATTTGTACTTCCGACATTTAATATATTCTTTTCCTTATCTGCCCTATCATCTTTTGTAAATCTTGTGTGAAATAAATTAATATTTCCTTCATCTTCAAATTCCACATCAGAAATAATTTCATCATAAAGTTCTTGAGCTTTTTTTATTGTATTGCAAATTACAAGAATTTTATTGGATTTATTATTTGTTTTATTTACATAATATTTATTAATAATATCATCTTTATTAATACAACTTTTCTTAACACAAACATTATGTCTTATTAAAGAATCATCAATAAACTCATTGTATTTAAAACTATCACCAAGTAAATCTCTTATAAAAGGAGATAAAGTAGCAGTAACTATTGCAACCTTTCCACCAAATTCAATTATTTTTTTAATTCCATAAATAAGATAAGCAAGTAATTCAGCTCCATACATCTGTATTTCATCAATTACTATTTTGGAATACGAAAAAGTTGTAAGTTTCATTTCATAGCCATTATATCTAAATACAAAATCAAATAACTGGTCCATAGTGGTTACTGTAAGAGGCATAGACAGCTTTCTACCCTTTTGATTATATTCAATAATATCAATTTCTTCATTTTGAATATTATTAATAAGATAATTTATACTTTCAGAATGTAATACTGCCAATTTGTTTTCAACATCTTCTTTTATTATATTTTCACTTATTCTTTCATACATTGCATTTATTGCAGTTTTTAAAGGAAGCACGAAAAACCCTTTGTTGTTACCAATCCATTTTAAAGCTCCCTCCGTTTTTCCCATACCTGTTTGTGCAACAACAATAATATTTTCATTAGTATTATCCTGACAATACTTTTGCATATTATTCCAGTTGTAGCCAAGACTTTCAACCTTTTCACAAAGAAAATCATTTTCTATTTCCGGTAAACAGCCTGCACTGGCACAATAATCGCACTTATGTAAAAAGCCTTTTAATAAAATACTCTCTTTATCTAACATAACTGATGGTAAGCTATTTCTAGTTTTAATATTAGGTTTATATATTTCAAAATCATCAAGCAAATCTACAATTAACTTTCTTTTGTCAATATTACTTAACACACTTAAAACATCACAATAGTTATGATGAAACCCAACTGCAAAAACAAGTTTTAAATAATCATTATAGTCATCAAAATCATCTTTATTTATAAAATATATTGACAAAACATTATGAGCAATTTCCTTATCTACATCAAATGCCTTTTTTACAATGCTTTTTACTCTTTTCTGAAACTCTTTATTTACTTTACCGTAATCGTGATAAATACATGATAAGTTAATAAGCCAATATAAATGTTCAGATTTAATATATCCAATATTTTTAATGACCTCCAGACAGTGCTGAAGGTCATTAATATGTTGTTTTATAGTTGTTCCATCACTTTTAGCCAAATAATTATTTAAGTCCACTTATTATCCCCCTATTTTAAATAAAATTTACAATATACTTTCCATCATAAAAAAGATTGTAATCAGGATTACATTCTTCAATACAATATCCTGAAGTATAAAGTACCTTTTTCTTATCTTTAAATACTCTCTTATTATCAATTATTTCATAAAGCTTATTCATATTGTATTTTGTGCCTATTATTGTAGAATTTTTTCTTCCCTTTGTACCAATATAGTTTTCTCTTACTGCATCTATACTAAGATAAGCGGAATTACTGCTAGCAACTTCATTGTTAATTTCATCATAAAGTTCAACTATTTCAGCTTCTTTAATATCTACAAAATCTTCACTTCTTCCAATAGATTTAAGGTTATAAATATTATCCATAATATCATTCATAACACTTTCTTCTGCTCTAATATGAATAACAAGCTCTATACCATAAAGGACTTCATACATTTTTAAAGAAGTTGTAAGGGACCTAAATTTTGATATAGGTATTGTGAAATTTTTAAGCTCATATTCTTTCATTCTTTGATTAATCTCTTTTTCAAAAGATTTAATTCTTTTTTCTTTTCTGTCAAATTCCTTATATTCAGAAGAATTTTTATTACACTGTTTTTTTAGATTAGCAAATTTTGCTTTTCTATTTTTAAGCATATTAAGCACAGGCTTTAATCTGTTATCTTTAAATTCTTTTATGCTTTCACTTAAATCTTTTAAATCTCTATATTCCTGTAATAATTCAGGATTTTCGACTTTAATTGTAATACCTTTTTTAAAACTGTTACCCATAGATTTTTTTGCAGATGCAACTCTAGTATACGCAGTAGATAGCATATCTGGGTTATTCATTTTAACAAGAATACCTCTATCATCCATTGTAGAATTTAAAAAGCAATAATCTCTGTAGGCTTCCTTTCCCATTGATTCAAAACTACCTTGAATACTTATATCCATATTATGAGTTTTGGTGTAACCACAGGCATTATGTATTGCTCCTATTACAGTTGAAAAAGGAGGGAGAGGATATGTCATTTTATTTTTGTCTGTTTCTTCTTTTTTATAATTAGCACTGGTTTGAGTAAGTATTAATCTAACACACTTCATTAAATCACCTACTTTTTATTTGTTAACCATAATAAGCCTTTACATCTTTTCTAAGCTCGTCAAAAAATTCCTCAACACTTAAAGGATTTAAAACCTCTACTATTTCCTGCTCATTACTTAAATTTTCACCTTTTAAAAATCCTGACTTAAAGCCTTTTGATAACTTGTATTTCAAATCATCTGTAAGCTGTAACTTATTATTCTTAATATTTACAACATTTTCAAAATAATGGGTTTTTCTTTCACTAAGACCACCAACCACAAATATAGGTTCAGCATTATCCATATTGCCTTTTACAATAAGGGAAAGATTTTCAACAGCATTTAATATAGAAATAACTCTGTCTGCTTTTTCTTCTGCTGACGCTTCAGGAATTTCAAAATTATCATCTTTTCCAATCATTGTAAGGTCAATGGTAAGGCTATAAATCTTTAAAGACTTATCATACTCATATTGATAAGGCATAAGTCCTACCTTGTTGTTATCTCTGTTGCCATCTTGAACACTTATTCCCTCAGCCTTTGCTCTGTTTGTGGCAAGATATAAGTTATTATGAAATCTTGTTTCGTTTACAAACTCATCACAGGATATTGCATCTGTAAGATAAAAAGAGCTGTTTCTTACATAAGTTGTCCCCTTTGTACTCATATATCCGCCCTCTAAAGCTCTGTTGTTAGCTGCTGTAATATTGTCATTAGCAAGTTTTTGTGCAGCACCGTCAACTTCTGTCTGTAAATCATTATACATTCCGGATTGAACCATAATAGCATTTTTAAGACTTTCTCTACTTCTTACAGAATATACTTTTCCTTTTTTAAAAACCTTTTGAACACTTGCTATATTTCCAAGTCCCTCTGAATAATTTGATGTCATATTTGCAACAACTGTTAAAGTTAAAGAATTTTTGTCCATAATTTAGTCCTCCTTTTTTTCCTTTGAATAATCTATTTTATCTCCGAGTCCGTTTATAAAAGCATAAGCTATATTTTCATTTTCTTCAAAATTTTCAAAAAGTTTATATGCAAAATCCAAATCTGCCTCTGTAACATTAGCAAGCTGCATAAGAATTTGGCAAAATCTACTGTAATCTTTAAATATTAATGCACTTGTAAGTTTTGTTCTATAGCTTTTAACTTTGTTTTTATCAATATATTTATTCTTAGAAATTTCCTTGGCACATCTCTGTGCAAAAAATACATCATTTGCCATTTTTTCATCTCCTTTTATAAGTATATTTAATTCTATAAGCTTATTTATAATAAAACTGTTTTTATATCCATCAAGTCTAGGATTATCCTCATTTAGAAAAATATTTATTAAATCATTTACATTTGTAAGATTAACTATTGCCATAATTACTCTTTCACTTACATCTATAAAATAATTATCATTTACTTTATAAAATCTATAAAAGCATTTATAATAATCTTTAATTTTTCTTATAATATCAATACTTTTCTTTCTCAAAAACATAGTTTCAAAATAATCATTATTTCTGTTTTTAAAAATCACTTCAACATCAAAATCAATAAGGTCACTACCCTCGGCAATAGCTTCAAACATTTTCTGTCTTACATTTACATCTCTGTCATCAATAAATCCTTCTAATTGTGCCGATGTTGAAACAAGAGATTCAATAGAAGAATTATCATTTATAAATACAGAATTTCTTCCTATTGTAAATGCAAAAGGTATAAAATCAAATATCTTATCATCTGTTGAAATAAATTTTGAAGTATCAAAATTATAACTTAATGCTTTGCCCTTTTTAGGCATATCTACATAATAGCCAAGAACTCTCGAACAATCCTTTTTATCTTGGAACAATGAATTTGTGTTATTAAAACCAGCATAAAAATTAGACTTGTTCCTAAAGGTTTCCTTTACAATTTCCCATCGGTTTTCCTCAATAAGTTTTAAAATGTCCTCTCCGTTTTTGCCATTAAACTTATTTTTTGAGAAATATTTTTTCATAACAGTATTGCCGGTAAGCCTGCCGTTAATTTCTTTAATTTTATCATCATCAAAATCACTATTTGATTTAATAAAATTTTCAACAGCAATATGGTGCATATCACCTTTAAAATATCTTTCGGCAAATTCAAGAAATCTGTCTTCTGTTATGTCAGCCTCATTATAATAAATGAAATCATAATCTGTTTCATAATCTAAATTGAAAAAATCAAGATATTTTTTTAGTCCAACTATTGCTGCTGAGTATCTCCAATCACTTGTTTCAGCCATAGAGTCATACTTTTCATCAAAATCCAATTTTGACATATTTATCCCTCCCTTCTGTTTATTTATTCATTTGTGCCACAAGCTCAATCATTCCAAAGCCTTGAGAGCGATGTGCTAAAATTCCACTCTGATAAAAATATTGTAAAATTTCAGGAGTTGCCTGTATCTCAAAGGTACCAATATTGCCGTCCACATAAATTCCATAATGGAAAACCACATTTTTATTACACTCAAGAGCCTTCACCTTAATACTATCTGCTTCTTCCTCAGAAAATCCTCCACTTATAGCTTGTCTTTTTAAAGCCTCCGTCATCTTTTCATTAAAACAAGCATTTGCACTTGTATAAAATGTATCTTTATTTGTTTCTTTATTATGCTCTCTCACTATAAATGGAGCTCCTAAAGCAGTAGAAAAAATACAACTGTTACTGTGTATAATTTTGTGACTTAGCTGTGTTATATTTTTAAGAACTATACTGTTTCCCCCAGGTAAAGGTAAGGATTTATTTTTGATTTTATTAAATGCCAAAATCAAAAAATATCCTGTATTATTTCTATCATAAGTAGAAAAAATCATCTTAATATTATTACCCTCAAAGTATATACAATCTTTTTTAAATTTTGGTTTGTTAAAAATAACACTCCAAGTAAAATCTTTCTGAGTGGTACCATTATAATACTCCTCAAACTTTTCTCCCTCTTTGTATGCTGATAGAGCAGATTTTATTATACTTGTAAATACTCTGCGATAATCTCTTGTATACATAATAGGTTCTTTAATTAAAAAATTTAATTCAAATTTCATTCTGTCACCTCCTTGTAAAAATATAATACACCTTTTATTTTAATTTGTCAACCATTAATTTGTATTTGTATAATAATTCTTGAAAAATTATTTCTGATATGGTATTATAATGGAGTTAGTCCATATTGGAATATAAATTTAATCTGTATTTGTTTAATATTTTTTATTAGTACCATATTGGAATTTTAATTTCTTCTTATATTTTAAATTGTATCATATCATTTATCCTATATTAAGGACAATTATAATAAACTTTAAATTTTTATTTATTTTATCAGTTAATAATCCACTTCTCTTTAGATAATATAACTAAAATATTTTTCCTACCCCTATGTAATAACCACCTGTTATATTCATAAAATATTACGAGGTGATTTTTATGTTTAAAAATATTCTAAATCGAAAAAAGCCTACTATATGGGTTCTTATTATGGTGTTAGGTTTTTGTATGATTGTATGCGGTGTAAGATATACATTTAACACACCTGATACTGTGGCAACTGCTGCATCAAAAAAAGCCCTGCCTATTTACTGCGTTGATACACAGGGCAAAAAACAGATTGCTATAAGCTTTGATGCTGCCTGGGGAGAAGGTAGATAAGGAATGAATTTTTAACATAAATAACTTATTATATACTATCACTCACATTCTAATATGGCATGTGAAAATTTTTCTGTAAATTAGCTTTCTATGATAATTACAATAATTAATTATATGGTGGTTGAGCAGACCTCTGCTTAACCACCGATAATTGTACTATAGCACCCAAAATCAGGTATGTCAAGGGCACCCTCGCAGAGGGTGTGAAGTTTACCCTTGATATTCTGATTTTTGGTGCTATTTTTCTATTTCCATCACCATACATAATATAATTCGCCATATATCTTGCCCCAGTTTCTAAGTGGGAGAGTCTACTTTGGGGTAGCCTCAAATGTGGCAAGATATTTACTGATGAATAACTTTTGAATAATTATTATATGTTTACAAAAAATATATCTAGATGTAAATATAGACCCCTTTACTATCTCCATTCCACTTAACTTCAGCATCTAAAACCTCTGAAATAAATCTTACTGGTACCATAATATGTCCATCTATAAGCTTTGAAGATGGCATCTCAGAAGAAACCCCATTTATATATGCCACTGTACTATTTGGATACATTTGAATTTCAATATCATCTTTAATCACAGTAACTAAATGTTTCTCTGAATCCCAATTAACAGAAGCATCAAATGTCTCAAGTATAGCCCTCATTGGCACCAGAACACTCCCATTATACAGAACAGGGTCATAATCCAAATTTAATTCAATATCGTTAACATATATCTTTATTCTTTTATATTTTCCCATTTCTTCATCTGTAAAAAAATCTACTTTGTAATTTGTGCAACCCCCAAAAGCATCATCATCAATATCAGCCAATGAAGATACCTTAATATGGATGTCCTTGCATCCAAAAAATGCCATAGACTCAATGCAAACAAAATCAGATTTACATAAAATTTCATGTAGACTTGTGCAGTTACTAAAGGCATCAGAGCTAATAGTCAATTCCTTTGAATTAGAAAAATTTACACAGCTTAAGTTTTCGCAGTCAGAAAAAGCAGCTATTCCTATAAAATCTACTGAATTAGGTATTTCTATACTTTTCAGATTTTTACACCCTTTAAATGTAGCATATTCTATACGAGAGAAACTACTATTTTGGGGAAGCTTTATTTCCTCTAAATTAACACAATCCTTAAAAGCCTCACTTGCAATATATGCAACGCTATCAGGAATGGTAATCTTAGTTATCCCACATCCCCAAAACGCTTCCTTTTCTATAGACCCAATATGTACCCCATTTATTTCTTCAGGAATAGCTGTAATTTTTACTGTAGGCTCCACTCTTACAACCGCACCAAATTCAGGATTGTAATATATTTTTCCACCATCTACACAGTATTCTCTTAAATTATCTCTAACAACATCCTCAATGTTTACATAATTGCCTGTTGAACTTCCCGCACTTTGCTCACTATTAGATGAAGTTGGGAATATAGTCCTAGGCTCTAAATCTGTAGTTATTCCCCATACACAACATAAATTAATAGACATCATACACAATATCATAATTAATACCTTCATTTTAATGTATTTCATTTGTATCCTCCTTACCACAACTTATCAAACAATCTCTTTAATAAAATTGCCGCATCTCCTCTAGTCATTTCTTCATCACCAGCAAATTTATAGTCATTTCTTCTTAAGACCATATTTGAATAGGTTGCAAGTGCAACATCACTTTTTGCCCACTGTGCGATATATTCACTATCCCTATAATTATTTAAAAGTACATCCTCCGCATCATTAACATCTTTATAATTCATTTCTTCTTTAAGCACTCTTGAAATAACAGATACAATTTGTACCTTTGGAATTACAACCTTGCCTCTAAAAGTATTATCCTCATAACCTTTTATAATTCCAGCATTTTTAGAGCTTCCTGCTACCCCATAAAACCAATCAGCTTTCTCAACATCGACAAATCCACCATCTGCATTAGGGTCGAGTTTGGAAATTGTCCTCAATATAATTGCAGCGACCTCTGCTCTTGAAATACTTTTATCAGGTGAAAATTCTGTTGTGCTTGTACCATTTATAATTCCTTTTGACGCAAGTAATTTTATAGCATTTTGCATTTCATTAGCCTTATCTTTAATATCGGCAAAATCTTTTTCATTGTTTGCAACAGAATAGATGCCACTTTCATTTATTTTTGCACTTAATTCTTTTGTTATAGGGTTATATTTTCCGCCAATAGCTTCTCCTTCTGCATTTAATACAGCCTTATAACCTTCTGTTGTAATATTCGGAAAGCTTACACTAACCTTTGTTAATGAGGTTTTATTGTCAAAGCTAACACTAACTTTACTTGTACTCTTACTTTCTATTAAAACATTCATGTTGTCATCAGCACTAAACATTGTACTGCAATAAGGGGTAACAACAGAAACATTACCTTTATATTTTGACATTTTTTCTTTATTAACTTTTACCGTTTCATTTGTACTAGTTACAATTCTTACATTTTTACGCAGTTCTCTATTAATATTTTGATTGCTTAAAATACCATTTATAGCTCTTGCAGTATTGTTAGCAGTATTTACCGCATCAGAAATTACAGAGTCATTTATATTTATCTCATTTTCACTTACACTTATTTCTGATGCCTTTGAGATTGCCTCCTCTGCATAAAGAGCAAGATAATCTCTTATCGTTCCACTATCTTTATACTGAGTGCTTCTTACAGCTTCCTCCACAGCATACACAGCTGAATCAGTATCATCTACATCATTAAGTAAATTTATAGGTAAACTTGGAACTTCGTCTTCTTTGTCATATATATATTCAGGTGGAGTAATCCTTTCATTTTCTGGTTTTACCTCTCCAAATGTCGCAAGATATTTTTCATTATTCTCAGGGTACCATTTGTATTTATCTTTCATTTCTTCCTCAGTCTTACAGAAATAAAGATACATAATTGTTCCTCTTGAATTATATATACTATAATCTACATTAGGGTCAAAAACATAAAACTTTCCGTTAATCTTAATCTCACACCAAGCATGAGGTATAAACCCTCCACTTGCAGCATGGGTCTCTCCTCCAAAATAGTAAGCCTCAAGTCCAATAGCTCTTGCAAATACGATCATAGCTGAATTATAACTATTACATAAACCTTGATGGTCAAAAATAGTATCTATTGCCCAATCTGTAACATAATCAGGTATGGCAGTTTCGTATAAATAATCTTTGTGGAATACAATACTATCAGCTACACTTTCCTTGTTATAACCATAATCTGTATTTTGTACAATATAAGTATAAACAGCTCTTACAAGGCTGTAAGTGTCCTTATTTGTTTTTCTTAATTCACTTAAGATTTCATTTACCTTTTGGTCAACCTCTATAACACCTGTCTTGCAAGGATATAGCTTTGCACTGTTAATTACAGACCTTGCGTCTGTTGCATATACAGATGCACTATTAAACATACAAACCGACAATATCATAATAATAACTAAAAATAAAGCCTTTATTCTTTTCATATTTATACCCCTTTTTTCATTAAATCTATTTACTGTTAATATCTAATTATATATAAATTATACAAAAATTTGTTTTCTATAGTTTAGGCCATTTACATAACCCTAAAATGCCTTATATTAATGTTAATGTTTACTTGCAAATACAACATATCTATTCCACAACTCTTAAAACATCATTAACAGGGTCCGTAATATAAACTTTACCATTAAATACGCCAATTTCCATAAGGTAGCTTGGCGCAATTTCGGCCTCACTAGCCTTTCCATCTTGAGTTACAGGCTTTACTTCTGTACTTATTTTTCCTGCAAGAGTTTCTGAATAAGATGCCACATTCCCATTATTTATTTCAATTCTTCTTAATAAATTATAATCCATAATATACAATGAATTATCTTTATAATATAAGCTTCTTGGTTCAAAAAACATTGGGTCCGGTCCATCTACAAACCTTGTATTGTCATCAACTCCGGCAAATAGATTAAATTCTCCATTTGAGGTATTGTAACAATACAAGGAACCTCTAACTGAATTTCCCACAAAGATGTTATCATTTTTATCTATAGTCATACAAGTAAATCCCTCATCAACTTCTTTTAAATACTGCATATCATCTTTATTAAATTTAGCAATATAATTTTTGCCTACACCTGAATTATAAATAAGAGCATAAATAATACCTTTACTATCGATATCAAAATCAGTTATTTTACTATAAACAGCCTCTGTTATATATATACCATCTGCAATGCCGTCAGTTAATTTAACAATACCGTAATATTTTTCTCCTTTTTCATCTTCAAAAGCATTAGTAGTAAAATAAATATCATTCTTGTAACAGCGAACAATAGCTGAAGAAATATAACTCGGCTCAAATTCAATAGTTTCACTTTTTCCACTACTTATTTTTCTTATAGCTCCAGAATCAGAAATATAGATTGAACCATCATCTGAAATATCCATACTCTCAGGAGATAAAAATTCCATTTTATCAACAGTTGAGTCATATCGTTTTCTTGCTCCATGACCTGCATAGGTTTTTATCGTCTTATTTCCTGCATATTTAATTGTTGTATCATAAACAATAATCACTGTCCTTGAATTTGCATCCCAAGCAACTGTTGCTCCAAAGGCTTCAGCCATACTTCTTAGTGGAATATATGTTGAACCATCAATTATTCTTGGAGGATTTTCGCATTTTAGAACAGTTGTAGTACCCTCAGATGTTCTTTTCTGTCTTGAAATTTTGTCATTTCCGACCTGCATAGCAATAATTGTTGTTTTATTTCTCATATTTATTGTCTGTGATTGTGCTATCCAAAACACCTCGCAACCCATAGCCTCTGCCACAGGTCTTAATGGCACAAAGGTTGTACCGTCTATAACTACAGGATTTGTTTCAGATTCTACAGGTTGATTGTTGACAAGTATTCTTATATCACTATTATTAGCAAAGGTCGGTACTATCGCTGATACAGCCATTAAACATACAAATAACAATAATCTTAATTTCATTATTGCACCTTCTTTCCATCAATTAACTATAACACTTTGCTTAAATAAAAATATATCATATACTATATCAAAATACTTTTATATTTGTAACAAGTACCAACATCACTATAGACTATAGTATAATATTTTGTAATCATATTTTACAATTTTGCCATACTATTTTTATAATACATATATATTTTTTAGCCAAAACTTATTACTATAGATGGAGCTGATTCAGACCCCGGGTCAGGTATTGGCGTACCTCCACCGCCGGTATTACCTCCGTCATCGGTATTATCTCCGCTGCCGGTATTGCCTCCACCACCGGTATTGCCTCCGCTGCCGGTATCACCTCCACCACCGGTATTGCCTCCGCTGCCGGTATCACCTCCACCACCGGTATCGCCTCCACCGCCAGTATTGCCTCCACCGCCAGTATTGCCTCCACCGCCAGTATTACCTCCGCTGCCGGTATTACCTCTAACTTTGGTACTATCTCCAGCTTTGGTATTGCCTCCGCCGCCATTGTCGCTGTTATCCTTAGTTGCTGGCTGAGTTGTGGTTTCTGTGGTAGTTGTAGTTGTTGTTTCTGTGGTAGTTTCTGTAGTAGTAAGCCTTGGAGGAATATAGTCACCTATTTTATCTGAAGCGATTTTTGCTATATAAGCCTCATACTCTTCCTTGGTGACTGACTTACCCTCAACAGAATACGCAGTAACATAATCTGTATTGTCAAAAGCAGCCAAAAGATTATATTTTAGCCCATCTCCGTCAATTGTCCAATAGCCGTATTCTGTTCTGCCTTCCTTCTTCATTACAAGACCAATTCCCTCTTCAACTTTGAAAATATATTTATTTCCAAAGGCATCTCCATAGGTCTGCACAGCTCCAAGCTTAATTGCCTTGCCATCTCTGTATGTATATATCTCTACTATTCCTCCTGAATATCCATCCTGACCTGTAATAAGCTCATCTATACCGTCATTATCAATATCTATAAGACAATATGGATAATACTCATTTTGCTTTTCAATAACTTCATAAGCCTCTATCGCCTGAGCCTTTATAACTTCTTTATTTCTATAGGATATAAATAAGGCTGTTATAGCTATAAGAGCCACTGCAATAACAGGTATTATAATCATCCATTTGTTAAAGGCTTTTTTCTTATGAGTCATAATTTCATCAGCCTTTATGCTTTTGAATACTTTAGCAGAAGGGTAGCTTTTATCAACCATTGTTTCAGTTCTACCATCCTCCGAAACATAACGCACACTATTTACTTCCGCCTTATCGCCACCCGGATATATTATTTTACCCTCTGTGTCACTATAGAGAATTGCCTCAAGCTCCATTCTCATTAGTATTGGGCTATTGTATCTTTCCTTAGGATTATAAGCACATGCCTTAAGAATAATTTCAGCTAATCTACCATCAGCATTTAAAGGCTTTTCAAAAGGTTGTCCATTTATTCTTTTAACAAGTGCAATTTCTCTATCGCTGTGGCTTATAGGCTGAGGATAGGGCGGCATAAAAGGCACCCTGTTGTTATTAAGGAGCCTATACATAACAATACCTAAGGAATATATATCTACAGTTGAGCCATAGGCTTCCCCTTTATATACCTCAGGAGCTATATATGTAAAAGTACCCTTTTTAGATAATCCTGCAGTGGTTTTTTCAACCTGTCTGGCTATACCAAAATCACCCAGTTTAAACTCTCCCGAATTAGACACAAATATATTTTCAGGCTTAATATCTCTATGTATAATATTGAATTTTTGGCACAGCTCAAGAGCCTTGCATATATCTATACCCAGCTTAATAACATCTCTTCTTTTAATTTCCCTAGAGCTAATATAGTCAATAAGGCTTGTTAAAAGCTCCATTCTTATAAAAATATCCCAACTTAATTTATCCTTGGATTTAATGACCATATGGTCCTCATAACTTACTATATGGCTGTTACCCTTAAGCTTAGACATTAATACAAATTCCTTAACTATATCCTCTACAAAGGCTTCATAATATTTTTCAACCGAAGCTTTGCTCATACCATCAGCTATTATGCTTTTTATCTCTGACTGGGATTGTGGAACTCTTATATGCTTAAGGGCCGCCTCATAAGTATTGTTAAATTCTGTACGCTCAATTCTGAATACACTACCATAGCTTCCTTCGCCTAAAAGCTCCTTTACATACCAGCAATTCCATAAAGGCTCAAATTTTTTTATATCGTCCATATTATCACTTCCTGAATTATATTAAAGACCTATAGTTTCAACATTAAGCACTTCTTACTAGCTTTATCACTTCACCAGTCTTTGTGATTTTAACATTTATTTCATTTTTTGAAACTATTTCATAAGACCAATACTCTGTCCAGCCGCTATTGTCATCACCATAATATTGACAGCCATTTTCTAATTTGAAAAACTTTCCATTCTCTGCAACAGGCAAGTTGTTAATACAATTATACTGGTTCTCACTCTCATCGTAAGTGAACTCAACATAATAATCTGAAGAATAATTTATCCATTTACCATTAAGAAATTTATAAGCAGATTCTGCGCCTGTTATTAAAAGTTTTTTTGCATCTTCAAAATCAATTATTTCAATTAAGCTGTTTATGTCATATTCGCTATTTGTGTGAGCATTTATAAGTGCCATATATTTAGATGAGTCTGCTATATTATTTACTCTTTTAAAAACACTTTTTGCTAAATCATAATTTCCTGTATGATAGTAATCAACTGCACGATAATATATATTGTTTTTAACCTCTTCAAGTTTTTTTTGACTTTGAGGATAATCAGGTATTCCTTCTAACAATTTCAATGCTGCATCTAAGTTCCCCTGTTTACAATACCACACTGCACTTTTATAATCGCACTCCATAGCCAATTCGGCAGAATTTTCATAATTTCCTAAACTTACAAAAGTTTCCTTTGCAGTTTGAGCATTGCCTTCTTCTAAAAGCTGTACAGCTTTTTCATATTTATAATATTTACTAGATGATATAACTACAAATAGTAAAAAAATAGTTACTGAAGCAATTATTAACAATAAAATACCAGAATTTCTATTAGTTTTTTTATTTTTAATTTCTTCATCTACATTTTGCGCAACTAATGTATTCTCATTTTTAGGTTCTTCCTTAGGCTTGTCAGCATTTTTAACTTCAGTTGGTTTTATATCTTCCTTAAGTTCATCAGCATTATCAAATGCCATTGTTACTGTTTCATCATCAGATATATCAGCATTATCAAATGCCATTATTGCAATTTCGTTATCTGATACATCCAGCTCATTACTTTTCTCATCACTTACATTTACATATTTTATGCTGTCCTCTTTTATACTGTCACCATCAGGATAAATAATATCTGCTTCCTCTTTGCTGTATAATATAGCTTCAAGAGCCTTTCTCATAAGAGTAGGATTTTCATATCTATCCTTAGGATTATAAGCACAGGCTTTAAGCACTATTTCTGCCAATCTACCATCAGCATTTACAGGTTTTGGCAGCTCCTTGCCACTTATTCTCTTTACAAGAGAAATCTCTCTGTCATTATATGTAACAGGCTGTGGATAAGGTGGGATAAACGGCATTCTATTGTTGTTAAGGAGTCTATACATAACAAGCCCCAGTGAATATATATCTACTGTTGAGCCATAGGCTTCACCCTTATATATTTCAGGAGCTATATATGTATATGTGCCCTTTTTAGATAAGCCTGCCATAGTTTTATCAATTTGCCTTGCTATGCCAAAATCACCTAATTTAAAGTCTCCCACATCATATACAAATATATTTTCAGGCTTAATATCTCTGTGAATAATGTTATATTTCTGGCACACCTCCAAAGCCTTGCATATATCTATGCCCAGTTTAATAATATCCTTCCTGCCTATTTCATTTTTAGAAATATAATCTATAAGGCTTGTAAGAAGCTCCATTCTTATAAATATATCCCATTGAAGCTTGTCCTCAGACTTTACTATATTGTGATCCTCATAGCTTACTATGTGGCTATTACCTCTAAGCTTAGACATAAGAGCAAATTCCTTAATAAGATTCCCTATAAAATCCTCATAATAGGTTGTAATTGTTTTGTTATCATAGCCCTCCATCATTATACTTTTTATCTCTGATTGAGATTTAGGCACCTTAATATGCTTTAAGGCAGATTTATATATAATACCATATTCCTCTCTTTCAATACGATATACCTTGCCATAGCCACCCTCGTCTAAAAGCTCCTTTATATACCATTTCCCCCATAGAGGCTCAAATTTTTTAATATCGTCCATGTTATCATCTCCTAGTTTTATGGCACAATTACTCTTTCCCCAACTACCCAATCAGTATCGCCTTTGCCATTAGCCTTTTTAATTTTTTCCCAAAGCTCAGGAGTGTATTCACCAT
Source organism: Lachnospirales bacterium (assembly GCA_051892075.1). Lineage (GTDB taxonomy): Bacteria > Bacillota > Clostridia > Lachnospirales > CAG-274 > HGM11788. The sequence continues at coordinate 3,426 of JBJFFW010000146.1, read as the reverse complement.
AAACACCTATACATATATTTCTTGGAGTATCTCCCTTATTGACAAAATAATTTCTGTTGGGATTGTCGATTGTTCCTTCAAATGTCTTTGAAGAAATATTTTCTGTTGTTGTTTCTACTGATAATTCTACTTGTTGACTAGCTAAGTCCCTTGCACAAACTAAATTACAATCAATTATTTCAGAATTATCAACCAAATCTACTAAAGAGCCATCATCCTTTAACCCAACTATATTAAGATTGTCATCACTGGCTATTTCCAGTATTTTATTCTTGCTCAATAATTTTGCACTAATTTTTCCATCTGACATTACATCTCCGTTGTTTTTCAACCCAACAACAGTATAACCATAGAAGCAAATATCTCTTATATTAGTCCAGTTTTCAATAATAGCTGTTATATTATAATTATTGGATATAAAATCTCCATTAGTTTTCAATCCAACAATATTTCTTCCACCTGCATAAATTTTAACTACAGATTTTTCCCAATATTTTCCAGGAGTTATCTTAATATCTTCTCCAGAGCTATTGTCATAAACAGAGCCAGCAATCATAACTGTACCATCTTTAGTTAAACCTATAGTAGAATAGCTTCCTGCGGCAATAGCTGTAATATCATTCCAATTTTCAACATTACATTGTCCATCTGAATTATCACCTGTGACAATTACTGTTCCGTCCGATTTTAATCCTACTGTATGATCAAAACCCACCGCTATTGACACAATATTATTCCAACTTTCAACATTACATTGTCCACTTGTATTATTGCCTGCTGCAACTACGGTACCATCATTTTTAAGACCTACTGTAAAATAGTTTCCCAATCCTACAGAAATAATGTCTGCCCATTGGTCTATGCCTTCTTTTTCATCAAATCTATTATTATAGATTCTATCTTCCGATGTTGTTATTATTGTCCTATCCGGCTTAATAGCCACAATATATTTACCTGAAACATCAAATGTTCTTAAATTTGTGTCTATTTTATTTGATAATGAATACATTTCGTCTTTTTCATTGTTTAATACATAATCTGTATTATTTACAGATTCATCACTTTTGCCACTTAATAAGTAAACTATCATTGTTATAAAAAGCATTATAAAAATCAATAGAAATGTACCTGTGGCAACTAATGCAATTTTTGATGACACTCTATTATAATTATTTTGTTGCTCTGTAAATTGTTCTTCTGCTAGCTCCTGTTCTTTCATTTTATTGAACAAACTGTTTTCAGTATATTGTACACCTGTATTATTGCTGTTAATAACCTCAGCTCTTGTTTTGTTTTCTTTTATATTGTCACTATCAATATCTTTTGTCGTTCTTTTCTTTGATTTATCTCCATTATCAAGCGCCATTGTTACTGTTTCATCATCAGATATATCATCATTATCAAATGCCATTATTGCAGTTTCATTGTCTGATATATCCAGCTCATTACCTTTATCATTACTTACATTTACATATTTTAAACTGTACTCTTTTATACTGTCACCATCAGAATAAATAATATCTGCTTCCTCTTTGCTGTATAATATAGCTTCAAGAGCCTTTCTCATAAGAGTAGGATTTTCATATCTATCCTTAGGATTATAAGCACAGGCTTTAAGCACTATTTCTGCCAATCTACCATCAGCATTTACAGGTTTTGGCAGCTCCTTGCCACTTATTCTCTTTACAAGAGAAATCTCTCTGTCATTATATGTAACAGGCTGTGGATAAGGTGGGATAAACGGCATTCTATTGTTGTTAAGGAGTCTATACATAACAAGCCCCAGTGAATATATATCTACTGTTGAGCCATAGGCTTCACCCTTATATATTTCAGGAGCTATATATGTATATGTGCCCTTTTTAGATAAGCCTGCCATAGTTTTATCAATTTGCCTTGCTATGCCAAAATCACCTAATTTAAAGTCTCCCACATCATATACAAATATATTTTCAGGCTTAATATCTCTGTGAATAATGTTATATTTCTGGCACACCTCCAAAGCCTTGCATATATCTATGCCCAGTTTAATAATATCCTTCCTGCCTATTTCATTTTTAGAAATATAATCTATAAGGCTTGTAAGAAGCTCCATTCTTATAAATATATCCCATTGAAGCTTCTCCTTATCCTTAATAACCTTGTGATCCTCATAACTCACTATGTGGCTATTGCCCTTAAGTCTTGACATAAGGGCAAATTCCTTCACAAGATTGCTTATGAAATCCTCAAAATATGCTGTGGCTGATTTTTCATCCATACCATCCATCATTATAATTTTGACCTCTGATTGAGATTGAGGCACCTTAATATGCTTTAAGGCAGATTTATATATAATACCATATTCCTCCCTTTCAATACGGTATGCCTTTCCATAGCCACCCTCTCCTATTAGCTTTTTTATGTACCAGCTTCCCCATAAGGGTTCAAATTTTTTAATATCGTACATAGTTCCTCCTAAGTTTCATATATAATTAAATCCTATTTTTTAAATATCTAAACAAATCACTAATATAATTTTTTGGCTTATTTATATATAAAAGCATTATAGTTACATTGTCCTTAGAACCGTCATTAACAGCGGCGGCATAGAGCTTTTCAATTACAGAAATATCTCTGGGACTGTTTAATATAATATTTTTAACATCCTCTTTATCAACACCACATGATAATCCATCAGAGCAAAGCAAAAGTATATCATTATCCTCTAATGTCATAATTTTTGAAATATAAGGACTTATAATTATTTCATCATCCTTTATGCCCAAGCACTGAGAAAGCATATTTTTATATTTGCTGTTTTTTAATTCCTCCTCAGTAACAACGCCTAAATCTAGCATAGTTTGAATTGATGTATGGTCTTTGCTTAGCTGAATTATATTATTATTCCTAATAATGTATGCTCTGCTGTCGCCAATGTTTGAGCAAATAAACTTATCCTTAAATATGTCAATTAAAACAGCTGTAGTCCCTATTATTTTAGAGGATTTTTCAGGTCGTAAATCGCATATAGATTTATTAACTTTCGTATAAAAACTATCTATAGGAAAATTTAAATCGAAGCTACCCAATTCCCTTGCAGCAATATATGATGCCATTTCTCCATGCTCTTCTCCCCCTAATCCATCAAATACTCCAAAAATATTTCTATGGTTAGTATTATATTGATTTTCAAATTTTTCATCTTCGTGAGTAAGCTGAGCATACATATTAGGTATATAATAATTATCCTCATTATTGCCCCTTAAGTTTTTATAGGTTGCCCCTATACAATTTATATTTAACATATTTTTACCTCATTTATTTAATAAAACAATAGACTCTGTATATCAACATTGCTGCCTCTCCTCTTGTAATAGGTTGCTTAGGACAATATGTCCCAGCCCATATATTTATGTTTTCTCTTTCAAGAAAAGCAACATACTT
>JBJFFW010000145.1:0-19662 GCA_051892075.1 Lachnospirales bacterium | reverse complement strand
TCTGCCCTTAGCTTCTTCTGTGTTTTCATTTTCTAACATATCATGATAGCCGGTAGATATAAGAATCTCATCTAAAAGCTCTGATACAGGTAATTCTAAAGAATCAGCTCTTAAATTATTTATAAGATTGGCAAATTTTGAAACCTTATTTTTTGTGGCAGAAGATATAGTATCAATCTTATCAACTCCACAAAGAGCCATAAAAAAGCTCATTTGATTTTTTTCTGCATATTCAGCAATTTTATTAACTGTAGTATCTCCAATACCTCTTTTTGGCACATTTATAATTCTTCTAAATGAAACATCATCATTAGGATTATATAAAATCTTTAAATAACTCATTATATCTCTTATTTCCATACGGTCATAAAAACGAGTACCTCCAAATAATCTGTAAGGTATTCCCTCTTTTACAAGAGCTTCTTCTATAACTCTTGATAAAGAGTTATTTCTATATAAAATGGCATAATCTTTATACTCTTTTCCCTCTGTTACACCTCTATTTATAACAGAACATATATATCTTGCCTCAGATAAATCATTATCAGCCTGATAATATGTAATTTTACTTCCACCTGTATAATCAGTCCAAAGACTTTTGTCCTTTCTGCTGATATTATGCCCTATTACTGAGTTTGCCACATTTAAAATAGTATCTGTAGAACGATAATTTTGCTCAAGTTTTATAACAGAACAATCATTAAAATCTTTTTCAAAGCCTAAAATATTGTGAATATCAGCACCTCTCCAACCATAAATACTTTGGTCATCATCACCTACAACACACAAATTTTTGTACTTTGAAGCCAAAAGCCTTATAAGCTGATACTGACCTGCGTTAGTATCCTGGTATTCATCAACCATTATATACTTAAATCTCTCTTGGTACTTATCTAAAATTTCAGGTTTTGTTCTGAATAAATGAACAGTTTTCATAATAAGGTCGTTAAAATCAAGAGCATTACACTCTTTTAACCTCTTTTCATATTCCTCATAAATCTGTGCCACTTTCTTTAAAGTATAATCATTTCCAACATTTTTTGAAAATTCTTCCCAAGTTATAAGATTATTCTTCTGTTTATCAATTTCACCTGCAACAAATTTAGGTGAAAATTTATTGCTGTCAATTTTCCAGTCTTTTAAAATATTTTTAATAAGTCTGTTAGAATCATCACTATCATAAATAGAAAAATTATTACTATAGCCTATTTTATCTATTTCTCGTCTTAAAATTTTCACACAAGTTGAATGAAATGTAGATACCCACACTTCATCACCTCTTGGTGTTATGGCACAAACCCTTTCTTTCATTTCTCTTGCAGCCTTGTTTGTAAAAGTAATTGCAAGTATATTAAAAGGTCTTACTCCAAGTTCAATTAAATATGCTATTCTGTGGGTTAAAACCCTTGTTTTCCCACTGCCTGCACCGGCAAGCAAAAGTAAGGGACCCTCTGTTGTTGTAGCTGCCAGTTTTTGCATGGGATTAAGCATATTTAACTTATCCTCAATTTTCATCTTTTTTCTCCAATCTCTTTAAGATTATGTTATACCCTCCGTCACCATAGGTTAAAGCACGATTGACTCTGCTTATGGTAGCTGTAGATGCTCCTGTTTTTGAAACAATAGTTGTGTAAGTTTCACCTAATTTAAGCATTTTTGCAACTTCAAGTCTTTGAGAAATACTTTCAAGCTCTTTTATAGTGCAAATATCCTCAAAAAATTTCTTACACTCCTCTGTATTTTCAAGTTGTAATACAGCCTCATAAAAACCATTAATTTCATCATTATTTTTATTTTTGTCAAACATTACTCCACCTCATTAGTTTCCTTTTTAGTGCCTACAAGAATTACTTCCCTTCTTGGAACATAGACACTTGTATTAATATGTACCCTGTCAACAAGCTTGCCATTTTCATAAACATTTTTGTAAAGTTTGTAAGTTTGTCCATTTAAAGGGGTAACATCAGTCTTTTCAGTACCCTCAGGCAGCTCATCATCATATTTTTTAACAGGTTCTCCCGGTTCTTCAGTTGAAATATGTTCACTTTCAAACTCAATTTTTCTGTTAGCACTATGAATTTCTTTGCCATATAATTTTACAAAAACTTTTGAACTTGTAAGATAGGCTTCAATATAAATAGGCTTATCTGTATCATTTACAAATTTCAAATCTTTATAATCTCCGGCTAAAGCCGCATCATAGGCATAAGGCATATAATTTACCTTAATTGAATGATTATGTCTTTCTGTTACTTTAAGTTCGGCCTCTACAACAGCCATATAAAGAGCAGATGAAACCTGACACATACCTCCGCCAATACTGTCCTCAATAACACCATTTACAATAGTGCCTGCATTTCTCCAGCCATTTTCCTCTGTGCAAGGATTAAATTTTTCATTAGTTGAAAATTCCTCATTAGGATAAAGTACAACACCATTTATTTTATCACAGGCATTTTTCAGATTTTTAACTCTGTTATCATCATCTCTTGTATAAGAGCTTGAATACATACCTATAACATTATTAATTTCACTAAAATCCTCTGATGTGTGCTTAGGTTTTACTTCCTTAAGCTCAAAAACTATATCCTCTCCAAATTTCAAACTTTTAATATTATCAAGAATAGCATTTTTAATTTCTTCTTTATTAATTTCATATCCTATGGAAGATTTTGTAACCACAAATTTATTATCAGTCTTTTTAACAGAGGCATCTTTCATAGGTATATCCACATCTTTAGAAATTTGTGACACAATATTTTTAATTTTTTCATTATCATATTTTAATATGGAAAAATTAATAGTGCCGTTTTCAATAGATTTATAATCTCTAAACCAATTATCTGAAAGTTTCGGATTTGCAAAAGACAAAGCCTTATTAACTACATTTTCTGTATCATAGAAAACTCCAATATTCTCAAAAGATACTATTTTTTCATATTTTCCGTCTTTACTTACAATTTTATAAGCATAATCAAAATCAGGCTCTTTATATTTTTTGGTAATTTTTTTAAGTGCCTTATCCTTAGTCATACCCGATACATCAATTCCCATAATTGATATACCATTACTAATTACAGCTTCCTTTTCCTCTACAGGTTTTGAAAGTTTGTATTCATAAAACCTGCTTAAAAATGGCTTCCTGCACAAAAAACCTACAGCAAACAAAACCAAAATAACTATTATTATATTAAGCCTTTTTCTTAATTTTAAAGTAGTTTTTCTGCTGTAAAATTTTTTAGCCTTTGTATTTTTGGTGCTTTTATTATTAATAGCCATAACCCTTAATCACTACTCCCAAGGAATATAAATTTCTATATCTTTTTCCTGTATTTGCAAATTAGAATATGCCATTTCATAAGTTCTGTCATAATTGGCTTTTCCACCTTTAAGGGTATATTCTTTGTCAGCATCTTTAACCACTTTCTCAATAGCACCTTTTAATACACCTTCATCAACACTGTAATCAACCATTATAAACTCTCTACTTTTTCTAAGCTCATCAACTTCACTTACTCTTTTGCTTCTTCCTCCGCTTCTGTTTACTTTATAAGCTTCCTCTACAGCCTTATCAGTATCATAATTTGCTCCAAGTTCTTTAAAAGAAAGAGTATTGTTATATCCATAATCAGTTTTAAAAGATATAGTATATCCATCACCTTTTCTGTCTGCATACTCCATCCTTGCTACATCTTTAGCCTGTTCTTTTGTCAATCCGCCTACATACACGCTGTCTATATACACACCGCCATAAATATAATCACCTTGTAAAATATTATCATAAGCCTTATTTGCAGCGTAGTTTTTGCTCTTTGCAGCAAAACTTAAAGAATAAATAAGCACAATTAAAAGAACTACTATAGCAGAAAAATATTTAGCTAATACAATTTTATCCTCCTGATTATATTTTGAAAAATCAAGCATTTTCATTTGTAGTTACCTCCTCAGTCTGAATTTGACCCTCTTGTGCAGTATTTCCCATAAAAAGCACAGGTACTGAAGTTAAAAGCATTGCCAAAGCTAAAATAAATGCTAAAACCCCAGCAACTTTTCTCTTAGTTTGTGGTTTAATTCTAATCATATTTAATACTCTCCTATTTTATTATTGTTATATTAATTATACCAAATATTATGGATTTTTCAACATTAATTTTGTTAATATTTATTGACAGAAAAAAGTAATTGACTTATAATCACTTTAAGTTGTATAGTTGGATAAACTTTGGTATTTTAAGTGTGAGAGAGGTAATTTGTGTGGCAGAAATCAAATTAAGCAAAAATCAAAAACTTGCTGTAGAAACGAGAGATAAAAATATATTAGTAAGTGCAGGTGCAGGTGCAGGAAAAACATTTGTGCTTGTTAAAAGAATTTTAAAAATGATTACTGAAGAAGGAATTGATATTGATTCTCTTTTAATCGTTACTTTTTCAAGAGCTGCAGCAGGAGAAATGAGAAACAGAATAGGAAAGGCAATAAAAAAAGAGCTTGACAAAAACCCTAAGGATAAAAATTTGCAAAGACAGGCACTTCTTTTAAATAAAGCAAATATTTCAACTATTGATGCCTTTTGCGGAAATATAGTTAAAAACAATTTTTATAAAACAGATATTGACCCAGGCTACAGAATTTTATCAGACACAGATGAAATGAATAAATTAAAATCAGAGGCAATAGATATTTTATTCAATAAAAAATATGAGGAAAATGACAGTAATTTTTTAGCTTTAATAAATGCCTATTGTAACGAATTTAAAGATGATAAATTAGTTGGAATTATATATGATATTTATGATAAAGCCACCGATGACCCATATCCTGATAAATGGCTTAGAATGTGTAGGGATAATTATGATATAGAAAAATACGGAAGTTTTTATGAAACTCCTTTAGGTAAATTTACTGCTGAAAAAATTTTAGATAATGTTGAAAGTGTAAGATATTATTATAATAAAGCAAAAAGATATACATATTTTGATGAAAATTATTTAGAGCCTTTGGAAAATTTCTTAAATATTTTTAATACCTATTCTTTGGAAGATATTACAGAGGATATGTTTAATATTAAGTCTAATAAAATTAAATTTGAGGACAATTCAAAAAGCTTTGAAGAATTTTTTAATTGTGTAAAACAAGCCATAAAATATATGAATAATGCTACAATCTTTTTTTATAACAGGCGAAATATAGAATATATTTTAGAAAAGCAAAAGCCCTTTGTTAACACTCTTATTGATTTAATAACAGAGTTTTCAGAGATTTATAAAGGACTAAAACTTGAAAGAAAATGTGCTGAATTTAATGATATCCAACATTATGTTCTGTCAATTTTAAGAGATGAAAATGGAAATCCTTCAGAAGTTGCCAATTCTTTAAGGGAAAAATATAAAGAAATTATTATTGATGAATATCAGGACAGCAACAATTTACAGGAAGCTATATTTACATCTTTTTCAAGAGGAAATAATATGTTTATGGTTGGGGATATAAAGCAGTCCATATATCGTTTCAGACAGGCTAATCCCGAACTTTTTAAATATAAATATGATAATTTTCCAAAGGATAAAAATTCAATGCTTATTCATTTGTCTGAAAATTACAGGTCTAAAAGCTGTATTATAGATTTTTGCAACCATATTTTCAGTCAGATTATGACTTCTGAATTTGGAGAGGTTGATTATGATGAAGATGCTAAGTTAAAATCAACAGATGAACACCCTGAAATTTATAACAAAACAGATTTGCATATTTTAGAAAAGCCATCTGATTTACCGGAAGAATTAATTGGTTTTTCAGATATTGAATACGAATCAGAATTTATAGCAGAAAAAATAAAAGAATTACTTGAAGAAAACCCTAATATTAAACCATCTGATATTGCCGTATTGTCAAGAAAAAGAGATAAAATATTTGATAAACTTCTTTACTCTCTTACTAAAAGAGGTATACCTGCATCAACTGAAAATAAGAGTTCATTAAGCTCAACCCTTGAAATTCAGACAATTATATCTCTTTTAAAACTTATAGATAATCCTTATGACAATATACCTGTTATTACAATTCTTCATTCTCAAATTTATAATTTTAATGATGAAGATATTTTAAAAATCAAGCTTTTTACTAATGACCCTCTTATTTTTATATGTATAAATAAGTATGTTGAAAGTAATGATGATGAAATTTCAAAAAAGCTTAATTTATTTTTAAATGACCTTGAAAATTTCAGAAATTTCGCCCTTAATAACTCATTATCAAGGCTTATATCCTATATTTATGATATTACAGGTTATTATACTTATGTTAATATTTTACCAAACGGCAGCCAAAGACAGGCTAATCTTACTTTATTAACAGAAGTTGCCGAAAATTTTGAAAAATATAACACTAATGACTTAAAGGCTTTTATTGATTATGTTGAAACATCGGGAAATATTAACGAGGCTACAAATAACACTGAAAGTAAATCCACAGTTAAGCTTTTAACTATGCACGCAAGTAAAGGTCTTGAATTTCCTGTTGTATTTATATCTTTTACGGGAGCAAGAATTTTAAGACCAAGATATTACCCTATTATTCATCATAAATTAGGCTTTGCCCTTAAATATATTAAAGACGAACACCATACCCTTGACTCACCTGTTGGAAACATACTTAAATCGCAACTTAATGAGGAGGATTTAAGCGAGGCTTTAAGACTTTTGTATGTAGCAATTACAAGAGCTAAGGAAAAACTTGTTATTACAGGAGTTGTGTCAGCAAAGGACTTTGAAAAGCTACAGAATATAGACTCTATAGACCCAAAATTAGCCTGTTCAACATCTTCTAATTATTTAAGCTGGATTTATTATTGTCTTAAAGGGGAAAAATTTGAAGGAGCAAACATAAATTTTATACCTTGGAAAGGTGAAATACCCGGATATAAAAATTTAAGTGATAATTCAGAAATGTTACTTGAAAGAATAAAATCAATAGATACAAAAAGTGATTATGACGGTAAACTTTATGAAATAAAAAATGAACTTGATTATACTTATCATAATAAACTTGCACAAAAGCTGCCTACAAAAGCCTCTATTTCTGAAATAAAAAGAATGTATACTAATATTGATAATGAAAGCGACAACATTTTTAAAGAAATAGATTTTAAATATCCGGATTTTGAAGAAAAATCTTCATTAGATTTAAGTGGTGCCGAAAGAGGTACAATTTATCATTTGGTATTTGAACATCTTGATTTTTTAAAGGTTAAAACTAAAGAAGATATTATAAATTCCATAGATAATATGGTTAAATCAAATATATTAAAACAAAAAGAGGCTGATATTGTAAATACTGATAAAATTTTAGCCTTTGTAAATTCTAACCTTTATAAGAGAATGGAAAAGGCAAAGGGAATTTATAAAGAAACTAATTTTATGATGAGTATGAAAGGCAAGGATATATATGGTGATGAATTTAAAGATGTGGATAGCGACATTGTAGTAAGAGGTATTATTGACCTTTACTTTGTTGAAGATGACCATATTATACTTGTAGATTACAAAACAGATGTTGTTAAAAATCATAATGTATCTGAACTTAAAGATAAATATAAAATTCAGCTTGAACTTTACAAAAAGGCACTTGAAAAAAATACAGGTATGCCGGTTTCAGAATGTATAATATATTCAGTTTACGAAGATTTTGAGCTTCTTTTATAAACAAATACAAAACTCCTCTGAAAGAAAACCTTTCAAAGGAGTTTTTGATTATACATATTATTTAATTACACAACCTTTAAGATTGACATTCATTACAGAATCGTATCCCTCACAAACACCCTCTACTGTAATTTGACTGCCCTTACTAAGGTTTGAAACCTTTTCAATTTCAGCCTCATCACTAAAAGCACAGCTAACAAAATTAAATGAATAATCATCTCCATTTGACAATCTTACAGCAGTTTGTCCAAGTACAACACTAATGTTATCAACAATTCCTGTTACCTGTAATTTCTTATCCTTATAATCCTTATCAGCCTTTACTTCATTGCCTGTATAGGCTGCAATAAGGTCACTGGCTGACACTACAACAGCAGGAACTTCTGCCTGAGTTACCTCCTCTGTTTTCTGAGCCTCAGGTGCATTGTTAGTATTTTCTACCTGCTCACTTGCGGTATTTGTGCTAACCTCTTTGGTATCATTGCTGCTTTTCCCCGCACTAAAAATTGCTGCTACAACAAAAATTGCAACTACTGCAATAATTACTTTCTTTTTCATAAATAAATCCTCCTAAAATATTTTTATAATTTATTTTAATATTTTTACTATTAAAATTGTTAAGCTCACAGCTTAGTATTATAAAAAATAGGAAAATTTTGTAGTTTTATACAATATAAAACACAATAAATTAAATTTTCTTAACATACATTTATTCCAAAATAAAAACAGCACCAACCACAAAGGGCCGATGCCGTTTTTATTAGGAAACAAAAGGTTAAACAAACGAATTTAGTTTTTGCATTTAATTATCCGGAGAAAATAATTAAAACATATTTTTATAAATTACTTTTCAGCTTCAGCTTTTCTTTTTTCAATTACCTTATCAGCAACATCCTTAGGAGCTTCTTCAAATCTTACAAATTCCATTGTAAATTCGCCTCTGCCCTGAGTCATACTTCTAAGGTCAGTAGCATACTTAATCATTTCATAAGCAGGAACTTCAGCAGTTACAGTCTGCTTGCCATGATTAGATTCCATACCGAGTATACGACCTCTCCTCTTGTTAAGGTCGCCCATAATATCACCTGTGTAGCTGTCAGGAACAACAACTTCAACAGAATTAATAGGCTCTAAGATAGCAGTTTTAGCTTTCTTGAAAGCTTCCTTGAAAGCACCTATTGCAGCCATCTTAAATGAAACTTCGTTAGAGTCAACAGCATGATAAGAACCGTCAACTAATGTAGCCTTAACACCAACTACAGGATAGCCTGCTAAAGGACCTGCCTTAACACATTCCTGTAAACCCTTTTCAACAGCAGGGAAATACTGCTTAGGAACAGCACCACCAAAAATCTGTTCTTCAAAGATATAAGGAGTAGTTAAATCACCACTTGGCTCAAATACGATTTCAACATCACCATACTGTCCGCCGCCGCCTGACTGTTTCTTATGCTTATATCTAACCTGTTCTTTGCTCTTAATCATTTCTCTATGAGGAATAATAGGCTCAGAAAGTTCAACATCAATCTTATATTTACTCTTTAATTTATTAACAAATACATCAACCTGAGTATCACCGATACCTGAGATAACAGACTGCTTAGTTTCTTTATTAACTTCAAAGGCAAGAGTCTTATCTTCTTCTAAAAGCTTTGCAACTGCACCTGAAAGCTTATCTTCATCACCCTTATTCTTAGCCTTGATAGCCTTAGAATAAAGTGGCTTTGGATATGTAATAGCATCAATCTGAATTGGTCTGTCAGCACTTGCTAAAGTGTCATTAGTGCTTGTGTTCTGAAGTTTTGCAACAGCACCAATATCACCGGCCTGTAAAGAAGAAACTTCAATCTGCTCTTTACCTCTTAAAATATATATCTTGCCAATCTTTTCAGCAATATTCTTATTAACATTCTTAACCATAGTGTCTTTTTTTATAACACCGCTTGTAACCTTAAAAATAGATAATCTACCTACATAAGGGTCAGCAATAGTCTTGAATACAAAAGCTGAAAATGGGTCATTTTTATCACAATTAATTTCTACAGGGTCACCTGTTTTAGGATTAATAGCTTCAATAGTAGGTCTTACCTTGCTTGTAGGAGGTAAGAACTTATTAATAGAATTTAAAAGAACTCTGATACCTAAAGTTGTTACGGCAGCACCACAAATAACAGGAGTAACTGTACCGTCAACAATACCGGCATTAATACCTCTATGAATTTCATCTTCTGTGAAGCTTTCGTCCTCAAAGAATTTTTCCATTAATTCATCATCAGTTTCAGCTACAGCTTCTTCAATAAGCTTTCTCATAGCCTCAACTTCATCTTCCATACCCACAGGCATATCACAAGGCTCAACAAGACCGTTTTCAAACTTACGAGCCTTTCTTCTAATAGCATTTACAAAGCCTGTAAACTTACCGTCTTTATAAAAAGGAATCTGTAAAGGTGCAATACTTTTACCAAACTGCTGCTTTAAAGCTTCAACTACACTATCAAGGCTGGCATTTTCATCATCCATACCATTTACAAAAATCATTTTAGGAACACCAAATTCCTCAGCCATTTCCCAAGCCTTTTCTGTACCAACCTCAACTCCTGATTTTGCATCAACTACAATAAGTGCCAAATCAGCAACCTTTAAAGCCTGTCTTGCCTCACCAACGAAATCAAAATATCCCGGACAGTCAATAAGATTAATCTTTTCTTCAAGCCATTCTACAGGAATAATAGATGAACTGATAGACACCTTTCTTCTTATTTCCTCTGCGTCATAGTCACTTACAGTATTACCTTCTTCAACTCGTCCAAATCTCTTAGAAGCACCGCTTACATGAAGACAAGCCTCAACAATAGTAGTTTTACCGCAGCCACTATGACCAAGCACAGCTACATTTCTAATAGAATTTGATGAATATTCTCTCATCATAATTTGCTCACGCCCCTTAAATATTTTTATTGTGCAATTTTACCGACAAATATAAATCCGAAAATAAATTAATATAATTAATTGCACATAAATTATTGTCCTATATTTATAAGTATTCTACAAATAAGCCAAAAATCCTTTTAATATTTCCTAATTTTTATGAATTTGTTAAAAATTCACAAACTTTTATTTATTTTAAAATTACAATACATATTTTATTGACCTTATTAACATAAAATGTTAAAATAAATTTATCTATGTATTTTGATTGATTAGAGGTTTTTATTATGATAAATGTTGGAATTATTGGTCTTGGATTAATAGGCGGTTCTATTGCCAAGGCTCTTAAAGAAAAATCACAAGTAAATATTGTCGCAACTAACAGAAGCCTTAAATCTCTAATCGATGCTAAGGCTGACGGTGTTATAGATTGTTATTCTCAGACTGATTTATCTGTATTTTCAGACTGCGATGTTATTTTTATTTGCACATCTGTTGATAAAATTACCGATTATGTCAATAAAATTTTGCCTTTTATAAAAAAAGACTGCATTATTACTGATGTAGGAAGTACAAAGAAAAATATTTTCAGTAAAATGCTTGAAATTAAAGGCATTAACTTTATTGGCGGTCATCCTATGGCAGGAAGTGAAAAAACAGGCTATAAATCTTCTAAGGCACATCTTCTTGAAAATGCTTTTTATATTTTAGTGCCTGCACCTGATGTAAGTAATGATAAAATAGAATTTATGAAAGATATTGCAAAGCTTATTGGGGCAATACCTGTTGTTCTTGACCCTGATATTCATGATTATACTGTGGCTGCTGTAAGCCATGTACCTCATATTATAGCATCAGCTATTGTAAACACAGTAAAGTCCCTTGATGATAAAGACTCTAATATGCACCAGCTTGCAGCAGGAGGCTTTAAAGATATTACAAGAATTGCAAGCTCAAGTCCAGAAGTTTGGGATAGTATTTGTCAGGATAACAGAGATAAGATTTTAAGTGTACTTAAATCTTTTAAAGAGAATATTGAAAATGTTGAAAAAAGACTTTTAAATAATGAAAGTATATATGACTTTTTCGATAATGCAAGAGAGTATAGAGATACCTTTGTAAGTAAAAAAGTATCTATGCAGGGAAGTGTCTATAAAATTAATGTTGATATGAAGGACAAGCCGGGAGTTATTGGAGATATTGCCACAATTCTTAGCAGTCAAAACATTAACATTAAAAATATTAATATTGTAAACAGCAGAGATTATACTGAAGGAGCTTTGGAAATTTTATTTAGTTCCCAGTATGACAGGGATAAGGCTGCCTCTATACTTAAATTTTTAAATTACTCAGTTTTTTAAGGAGAAAAATATATGAATAAAACTATAAAACCTGTTAACGGGTTATCAGGAAAAATAAAAATACCGGGAGATAAATCAATTTCTCACAGAGCTGTAATGTTTGGCTCTCTTGCAAAGGGAGATACTCATATTACAGGCTTTTTGCCAGGTGATGATTGTATGTCAACTATAGGCTGTTTTAAAGAGCTTGGAATTGATATTGAAGCAAATGGAGAAAATGTAGTTGTTCATGGTAAGGGAATAAATGGCTTATCTGCTCCCAAAAATACTCTTGATGTAGGTAACAGTGGAACTACTATAAGACTTATTTCAGGTATTTTGGCTGCACAAAATTTTGACAGTAAATTAAACGGTGACTCCTCTATTCAAAAAAGACCAATGAATAGAGTTATAAAGCCATTATCTCAAATGGGAGCTGAAATTGAAAGCACAAATAACGGCTATGCTCCTCTTACAATTCATGGCAAAAAACTTAAAGCTATGGAGTATACTATGCCAGTAGCAAGTGCTCAAGTTAAATCTTCAATACTTTTGGCAAGTTTATTTGCAGAGGGTACTACAACCATAATAGAGCCTGTAGCCTCAAGAAATCACACAGAAATTATGCTTAATCATTTTGGAGCTGATATTAAAAATAATAATGGTGTTATTACAAGTAAGCCTGTTAAGGAACTTTATGCAAAGGATTTAACAGTCCCTGGTGATATTTCATCAGCAGCATTTTTTATGGTGGCAGGTTTAATTGTGCCTAACTCTCATATTATAATAGAAAATGTAGGAATTAATCCTACAAGAACAGGTATTATTGACGCCCTTTTAGCAATGGGTGGAGATTTAAAGATATTAAATGAGAGAGAATCAGGTGGAGAGCTTATTGGTGATATTGAAGTAAAATCATCAAAACTTAAAGCTACTACTTTAAGTGGAGATATTATTCCAAGAATGATTGATGAAATACCTGTTTTTGCTGTGGCGGCTCTTTGTGCCGAGGGAACTACCTATGTAAAAGATGCCCAAGAGCTTAAAGTTAAGGAGTCAAACAGAATTGCTACTATGTCTGAAGAACTTGGTAAAATGGGAGTTAACATAACTGAAACTGATGATGGTATGATTATAGAGGGTAATCAGAAATTAAAGGGAAGTGAGGTTTATTCTCACCTTGACCATAGAGTTGCTATGAGCTGTGCTATTGCGGCACTTGTTGCTGATTGTGATACAGTAATAACTGATGCTGATTGTGTTGGAATATCTTTCCCTAATTTTTACGAACTTCTTGAAACACTTTAATATAAAAAGGGCTGCAAAACAGCCCTTTTTAATTTACTAAACACTAAAATATAAAAATATTATATTTCTATATGTACTTAACAGCCAACTCTTTCATTCTTTCTTTTATTTCCAAAGGCTCAACAATTTTAACCTTTCCTCCAAGACCAAAAATCCAACCTAAAAACTGGTCACTTACAGCAACCTTTACATTTACGGTAAAATTTTCATCATCAGATTTTAAAATAGAAATATTTTTCCCAAATCTGTCTATAATCACATTGCTTACATCATTGTTACACTGCAAAGTAACATTTTTTATATTTCCTCCAAACATTGAAAAATGAGAATCACTATAAACAGCCATATCAATTTTATTAAAAATTTCTTTTCCCTCTCTATCCTCTTTAACAATATCTGTTCTAAGCATTTTATCAATTCTGAAATGCTTTATACTCTCACTTGTACTATCATAAGCAATAAGATAATAATTAGTGTTATCCCAGCACAAATGCCAAGGACTTACAACATAAAACTTGCCGTCTTTTTTAAGTTCCTGCTCCTTATTAATATTCCATTTAAAATACTTAAATTTAATTTTTGAATTTTTTGCCATAGCATCATAAATTAAGTCCAAAGTATAATAAATACTTTCATTCATACTCTTAATTTTATTTAACACAAAAACCTGTCTTTGAAGATTATTTGCCTCAAAACTGCTTACAAAGTTTTCAAGTTTTTTAATTAAATTCATACTCTTTCTTGCAGTTATAAATCTTGAACTTTGAACAGCATCAACAAGCATTTTAATTTCAACAAGCTCAAAATCCCTAGATATTACAGCATAACCCTTTCTTCTGTTACACTCAATATCAATACCCATATCCCTTAAAGTTTCAATATCATTATATATGCTCTTTCTTTCAGCTTTAATATCATTTTTAGCAAGATTTTCAATAATCTCATTCATAGTCATATAATGATTTATATCGGTATTTTTTAAAAGCATATCTCTTATATAAATGAGCTTTCTTTTTTGATTATTAGACTTTGCCATAAAATTCCCCCTCTTACAATATAACTAATAATAACATTAATTATATAATTAATCAATAACTTTAATGGCAAAATCTGTATTTATAATATTTTTTAAATAAATTTTTGTTTTATTGTCTGTAAAAGAAGAATTAGCAGAATTTAAAAGAATTTTTCTTACATCATCTAATTTTAAATCAAGCTTTAAAAACTCATTTTTAACATTTGTATCTGATACAGACATATTGTCTGAATTAATTGTTAAAATAACACCCTTATCCATAAGATATTTTACAGGCACATCTTTAACACTTTCATAAACACAGGTATTAACATTACTTGTAGGACAAACTTCAAGAGGGATTTTATATTCTAAAAGTTTATCTATTGTTTTAATATTTTCAACTGACCTTACTCCATGACCAATTCTTTTAGCACCATACTCTATAGCTAAATCCACACTTTCATACCCCAATGCCTCTCCTGAATGAATTGTAAAAGGAATATTATTATCTCTTGCTAAATCAAAAACATATTTATATTTTTCATTAGGAAAAAGTGCTTCAGCTCCTGCTAAATCTAAGCCACATACTCCCCTATCCAAATATTTTTGAGCTATTTTTACAGTTTCAATATTTTCTTTATAATTATCAGAGCCATCTCTCATAGCACAAAGAATAACTCCTGCCTTAAATCCTGAATCCTTTATGCCATTAATTACGGATTTTACAACAGTTTCCTGATTTAGTCCTTTAAGACAATGTTTTTGAGGGGCAAACCTTATTTCGGCATAAATATAGCCATTATCTTCTAATTCTTTACATAAATTAAAAGCAGATAAATAAAGAGATTTCTCTGATTGCATAAGTTTTGTTGAAAAATCAAATTTTTCAAGATACTCGTTTAAATCTCTGCAATTTGGTGATACCATAAGCATATTTTTAATATCTTCATCATTTTTAGGTAAATTTATATTTTCAATTTTAGCAAGTTCTTTTGTTGATTTTACTGAAATAGAGCCGTCTAAATGTAAATGCAGGTCTATAAAACATTTTAAATTATTAATTATTTCTTTTGTAGTCATAAAAATCACCTCTTAAATATATTTTACAACATAATTTAATTTTTTTCACTATCTTTTTGCTTTATTTAAGGCTTGGTCTATGGCATTTAATAAAATTTGTCCTGTCATTTCATAGTCCTTTGGAATTTCAATATCTGTAGACTGGGTTTCTACAACAGATGTTGCAATATCTTCAAAACAACTGTTAAAAGTAGGATAAAATACAGATTGAGTATCACTTAAATTATCAAGAGAAATATTTTTAATTACATCTTTTTCAATTTTTACATTTAAAACCACAGGCTTACCATGAAGTACAATTTCAGATGAATATGTACCTGAATGATAAGCAGTTTTTTCTCCCCCTGCAATAAGACTTATTGTTAAAGCAATTATAGCTATACCAATAATTAAAAAAACAGCCTTTTTTATAATATCCCGCATTTTTAAAACTACTACTTGATTTTTCATAACTCCTCCATAAAAATTTATTTGTAATATTTTATTATTAAATTTTAAAATATATTACAAATTGAAAGCTTTTTATGTTAGAATATAAGGGAGGTGATTTTTTGTGAGCTTAAAATTTATTTTAGGTGATGTAGGAAGCGGTAAAACAAGCCGATGTATAGATGAAATAATAAATAAAGATAACAGCACAAACAGCTTAATATATATTGTACCTGAACAGTTTTCCATGGAATCAGAAAGGCTTTTGCTAAAGAAAAAGCCTGAGGGCGTTATTATAAATACAGGTGTTTACAGTTTTAGGCATTTGGCTTTTAATGTTATGAATGAGCTTGGTGTTGGAGATAAAAATATTTTAAATGACATAGGCAGGTCTATGCTTTTAAAAAAATCATTAATTGATATTCAAAATGACCTTGTTTTATATAAAACATCAATTAATAACAAAGGTTTTACTGACAGCTTAGGCTCTACTATTGCTGAACTTATGCAGTATAATGTTGATTGTGAAATGCTTTTATCTGCAATAGATAATCTTGATGACTCTAATCTTAAATATAAACTTTTAGATATTGAAAAAATTTATGACACTTATTCAA
This sequence comes from Lachnospirales bacterium, assembly GCA_051892075.1. Taxonomy (GTDB): domain Bacteria; phylum Bacillota; class Clostridia; order Lachnospirales; family CAG-274; genus HGM11788. The sequence continues at coordinate 3,244 of JBJFFW010000145.1, read as the reverse complement.
GGGACTTGAAAAAAAATTATATTTCAGCAGAAAACACCCTTGATATATTATCACAAATTATTGAAAATTCTAAAATCATTAAAGAAAGTGAAATTTGGATTGACGGTTTTAAAAGCTTTACTCCACAGGAATATGGTGTTATAGGTGAGCTTTTAAGGTGTAGTAAGTCTGTTACAATAGCTCTTAGTGTAGATAAAAATGTTTTTGAAACCAGTCTTACTGACCCATATTATGAAACAAAAACAACTTATTCAAAACTTTTAGAATTAGCAAAGAGTTATAATATAGAAATTGAAAAGCCTGTTTTGCTAAATGAGCCTAAAAGATTTAATAATAATGAGCTTAAATTTCTTGCAGAAAGTTACAACAGCTACAACAAATTAAAATATGAAGATAAAACTGAACACATTAATATAATTTGTGCAAAAAATAAATATGATGAAATAGATTTTGTGTGTTCAAAAATAAATGACCTCTGTAAAAACAAAGGTTATAAATATGAGGATATAGCTGTAATTATAGGTGATAAGGAATATGAAAAACCTTTGTCAAATGCTTTAAATCATTATGATATACCTAATTTTATTGACACCAGAAAAGATATTACTTCTCACCCCTTAACCCAAACCATATTATCCTCACTTAAATTAATTTCAGATAATATGAAAGGAGAGTCTGTTTTCAGACTTTTAAAATCAGGATATATTGATATTGATAAAAATGATGTGTTTTTACTTGAAAACTATGTAATTTCACAAAATATTAAAGGCACAAAATGGCATAAAGAATGGCTTTACGGTTTTGACGATAAAGTTTTTATAAAAGCTCTTATTGAAGATATAAGAGATATATTTTTAGATTTTATTTCTCCTTTAACAAATAATATTAAAAGAACAAAAAAATATACAGTTAAATTTATATCAAAAACTATATTTGAATTTTTAAAAAATATTGATGCAACATCAACCCTTAATAAAAACATAAAAACTGCTACAGACAAAAATGACTTATCAACAGCTATGATTGATAAACAAATATGGGGACTTTTGTGTGATGTTTTTGAAAAAATGGTTGAATTTTTAGGAGAAGAAAAAGTTACAATATCTCAATATATAAAAATACTTGAATCAGGTCTTGAAAATTCTACAATCGGTGTTATACCTGCTTTAAGCGACCAGCTTATTGTAGGTGATATTGAAAGAACAAGACTTCCTGATATTAAGGCTTTATTTATAATGGGTTTAAATGAGGGTTTAATACCTCCTCAAAGAGAGGAAGCAGGTATTTTTACTGACCTTGAAAGAGTTACGATTAAATATAATTATTTTGACCTTGCTCCCGAACTTTCAGTAAAATTATCTCAAGATAAGTTAAATATATATATGGCACTTACAAAGCCGTCAGATTATTTGTATTTAAGCTATTCAACAGGCTCAATAAAAGGAGAAGAAAAAATAAAATCTTCTGTTATAAACAGAATAGAAGAAATTTTTGAAGGCATTTCAGAAATAGATTATACTCCTTATGATAATTTAATTTCTTCACCACTGCCTTCTCTTGATAAACTGGTTTCAAGATTAAAAGATGATGAAACTTTAGACGATACTACTAAGGCTCTTTATAATTATTATTATAATTCAGAAAAATATCATGAAAAAATAAAAAGTATTAATTCAATGCTTGAATTGTCCGTAAATGATTATCTGTCCTTTGAGGCTTGTAAAAATCTCTATGGAAATGGTATAAATATAAGTGTATCAAGACTTGAAACTTTTTCAAAATGTCCTTATTCTTTCTTTTTAACATATTGTCTTGGAGCTTATGAAAAAGATAAATATAAGTTTGAATATTTAGAATCGGGAAATATTTATCATTCAGCTCTTGAGCAGGTTTTTGGACTTATTAAAGAGAGAAATCTTGAATTAAGTGAACTTAATCTTGAAGAAATAGAAACCTTGTCAAATGATGCTATAGATGCTGCCATAGTCAGCCAAAGAAAAGAATCTTTAATTGCAACACCAAGATATAAAGGCTATACAATGAGAATGAAAAGAACTTTAAAAAATGCTCTTTGGGGCTTTAGCCTTAATTCTAAAAAGGATTCTTTCAGACCTAAAGAATTTGAGCTTAGTTTTGGTTCTAAAAAGGGTGTAGCTCCTATAGTTTATAATCTTGATAAGGGTATAAATCTTAATCTTACAGGTAAAATCGACAGAATAGACCACCTAAAGGATAAAGATAAAATATATGTTAAAATTATAGATTATAAACAAAGTGAACATAAAATTGACTTTAATATGATTTATAATGGATTGGATATTCAGCTCCCTCTTTATATGAATACTTATGTAAATATGATGAGAAATTATCATAAAGAAAATATGGAGGAAGGAAGTATATTATATTACAATGTTCATAATCCACAGCTTAGTGAAGAAAGTAACGCTACAGAAAAAAAGATTTTAGACTCTTTAAGATACAGAGGTATTATTTCAGATAATAAAATTATAAAAGATAATGTTGCATCTTCTGTTATTTCACCTATTAAATTAAATAGTGAGGAATTTAAAAACTTAGGTGATTTTATTAATAAAAAAATAATGGAAACAGGAAATGAAATGGCTAAGGGCAATATTAAAATAAAGCCTTTCAGATATATTAATGGTGCAACCATATCTACAGGCTGCGATATGTGTAATTTTAAATCAATCTGCAAAATAGACCTTAAAGATAACAAAAATAAATATAATTCTTTTAAAGCCGATAAAAATATTAAAGATAAAATATTAAAAAATAACAATTAAAATAATAAAAGGCTGTTGTAATATGAGTGATTTTAATTCATTTTACAATAGCCTTTTCCGATTTTAAAACTGATAGATGCTTAAATCCACAAAATAGCCCTGAACCTTAATACCATCATTTTCAAGTTTTTTCTTTTGTGCCTCTATTCCACCAAAGGCATAATTATCTGACAATCTCCCCTTAGAATTTACTACCTTATAGCAGGGATATTTTTCACCGTCGGGATTTTGGTGCAAATAATTACCTACGGCTCTTGCTAAATTTTTATTTCCAAGATATTTTGCAATTTGCAAATATGTTACTACTTTTCCTTTTGGAATAGTCAATAAATATTCTAATATTTTCTCTTTCATTTTTATCTTTCTTTTTTTTAGTGTATTAATCTACACACTCTTATATATCTTTTCTTTCTTATCTTTCTTTATAGTTGTTAAGGGTT
>JBJFFW010000144.1:0-4332 GCA_051892075.1 Lachnospirales bacterium | reverse complement strand
GCAGAGAGATTGCTGTTGCAGTAAAGGCAGGAGGTCCTGACCCTAGCTCTAATTCAAGATTGAGAGATGCTATTGCTAAGGCAAAGGCTAATAATATGCCTAATGATACAATTGACAGAAGTATTAAAAAGGCAGCAGGCAATTTGGATGCCGTAAACTATGAAGCTATTACTTATGAGGGATATGGTCCTAAGGGTGTTGCTGTTATTGTTGAAACATTGACAGATAATAAAAACCGTTCTGCTGCAAATGTAAGAAGTGCCTTTACAAAAGGCGGCGGAAATATGGGTACTACAGGCTGTGTAAGTTTTATGTTTGACGAAAAAGGTCAGATTATTATTGAAAAAAATGATGATGTTGATGGTGAAGAACTTGAAATGGCTGCTATTGAGGCAGGTGCAGAGGATATTTCAGAAGAAGAAGATTGTTTTGAAATTTTAACTGCTCCAGAGGATTTTTCAGCAGTTAGAGAGGCTCTTGAAGAAGCAGGCTTTGAAATGGCTGAAGCTAATGTTTCTATGATTCCACAGACTTATACTGAGCTTACTGATGATGATGACATTAAGAAAATGAACAGACTTCTTGATTTACTTGATGAAGATGATGATGTTAAAAATGTTTATCATAACTGGGACGAATAATTTTTGATTTAATTTTTTAAAAACCCTTGTTTAGTTACAAGGGTTTTTTGATACAAAAAATATTTAATAATTTTATACTATTTAAGTGCATTAATTACATTTTTAGTAATATAGGCAAACTCTCCCTCAATATCAGCCTTAATATTTTCATAACCATTATCAGCCATTGCAGAAACAGTTGTGTCAGTAGGAAGCTCACCTAATAATTCAATTCCATTATCCTTTAAGAATTTTTCTGTAGTATCCTCACCAAAAATTCTTATTTTTTCGCCACAATGTGGACATAAAACATAGCTCATATTTTCAACTACACCAAGTATTTTAATATTTAACATTTTAGTCATATTAATACTTTTCGTAACAATCATATTAACCATATCCTGTGGTATACTTACCATTACAATACCACTAAGAGGAATATTTTGCATAACAGTAAGAGAAATATCACCTGTTCCCGGAGGCATATCCACTATAAGAAAATCAAGCTCTCCCCAAAGAGTGTCCTTCCAAAACTGAGTTACACAATTTGATAACATTGAACCTCTCCATATTACAGGTTGATTTTCATCTTCAAGCATAAGATTTAAACTTATAACCTTTATTCCCTCGTCATTTTCAACAGGCACAATCATATTAGTATCTGTGCCATAGGCTCTTTTGCCTGTAACACCCATTAATCTACAGGCACTAGGTCCTGTAATATCGGCATCAAGTAAGCCTACACTATAGCCAAGTTTTTTAAGCTCCTTTGCAAGAGCTGCTGAAACTGTGGACTTACCTACTCCACCTTTACCACTCATTACACCAATAATGTGCTTAACCTTGTTTAAAGGATTATTTTGTACTCCACATTTTCCGCTGTCATTTCCACATTTGCCATGTGATGGGCATGAACTGCAATCTGCCATTATTTTTTCAACTCCTTAATTTTATCTAAAATTTTATTTGCTGCCTCATCTTTACTCATAATTGGAAGCTCTAATACATTATCCTTTGTAATAATTGTAATTACATTGGTATCTGTGCCAAAGCCTGCTCCTTTAACCATAAGATTATTGGCAACAACCATATCTAAATTCTTTTTCTCAAGCTTAGCTTTAGAATTTGAAATAAGATTTTCAGTTTCCATTGAAAAACCACATAAAAATTGATTTTTCTTGTTTTCACCAAGATATTTTAAAATATCTTTGGTTCTTTTAAGGTCTATTTTCATATCCCCGTCTTTTTTCTTAATTTTGTTATCAGAAACACTAACAGGTGTGTAATCAGCAACAGCCGCAGCCTTTATAACTATATCACACTTATCATAATTATCCTTAACTGCATTAAACATTTCTTCAGCACTTTTAACATTTATAATATTAACAAAATCAGGTGGCTCTACACTCATATTTCCACAAACAAGTGTAACTTCTGCCCCTCTTAACATAGCCATTTTGCTTATGGCACAACCCATTTTGCCTGTTGAATGATTAGTAATAAATCTTACAGGGTCAATAGCCTCACAGGTAGCTCCTGCTGTTACTAAAATTTTCTTACCCTCTAAGTCCTTTTTGTAAAGCTCTTTTATAACATATTTTGCTATATTTTCAGGCTCTTCCATTTTGCCCTTTCCAACATCTCCACAGGCAAGTAAACCTGAAGTTGGCTCAATAAATTTATAACCATAACTTTTAAGTTTCTTAATATTATCCTGCACTATAGGATTTTCATACATATTTGTATTCATGGCAGGTGCAATATATACAGGGCATTTTGCTGCCATAACTGTAGTAGATAAAAAATCATCAGCAATACCATTTGCAATTTTTCCAATTATATTTGCCGTTGCAGGTGCAATTACAAATATATCGGCTTTTTTTGCCAAAGATATATGCTTAATATCATACTGAGTTGTTTTATCAAAAGTTTCAATTATACATTTATTATTAGTAAGTCTTTCAAAGGTTATAGGTGCAATAATTTCAGTTGCGTTTTTAGTCATTACAACATTTACATCTGCTCCCATTTTAGAAAGTAAATGGCAAAGACTTGCACTTTTATAAGCTGCAATAGAACCTGTAACGCCAATTACTACATTTTTTCCCTTTAGCATATTATCAACTCCTTACATATATATTACCATTAATAATTGATTTTTTCAACTTTTTATGTTATTCTTATTTCATAAAATAAAAGAGGTGAATATATTTAATGTTACTTACAGTTGATATAGGCAATACAAATATAGTTTTTGGTGGAATTACAAAGGGTAAACTTAATTTTATGGCAAGAGTTGCTACTAATAAAATTAAAACGGAAGATGAGTATGGAGCTGAAATAATGAGTATTTTAAAGCTTCATAATGTAGATATTAGTGATATTGAAGGTGGAATTATAGCATCTGTTGTGCCTCCTGTACTTGTTGCCATAAAAAGAGCCGTTAAGCTTGTTATTGGCAAAGAACCTTTGGTAGTAGGTCCCGGAGTGAAAACAGGACTTAATATTTTAATGGACAACCCTGCTGCTGTGGGTACTGATAAGATTGTGGCTGCTGTTGCCGCTTTACAGGAATTTAAGCCGCCCATTATAATAGTAGATATGGGTACTGCTACTACTATTTGTGCTGTTGATAAAAACAAAAATTATATTGGTGGCTGTATAATGCCCGGTGTTAATATAAGCCTTGATGCCCTTTGCAGAAGAACAGCTCAGCTTCCATACATTAGCCTTGAAGAACCAAAATCTGCTATTGCAAAAAATACTATTGACAGTATGAGAAGTGGTATTATTTATGGAAATGCTGATATGATTGACGGATATGTTGAAAGAATGGAAAAGGAAATAGGTGAAAAATGCAATGTTGTTGTAACAGGTGGACTTGGAAAATACATTACAAAGCATTGTAAGAGAAAATATTGTTACAGTGAGGATTTATTATTAAAAGGTCTTGAAATTATATACTACAAAAACAAGGCATCAAATTAATTTATCTTAGATTTTTTTTCGGGGACTTTTTTCGGGGAGTTTTTTTCGGGGACTTTGTCCCCGAACCCCTACAAGCTTTTAAAAAAGCTTGGCAAAACTTTTTGTCGGATTGACCAAGGTCAATCCTTGGAAGTTTATTGCAATTTTTCTATGAATTTTTAATAATTGGTTTATGTTACACTTTTTATTGTAATACCTAGTAAAAATAGTTGGTTTATGTTACACTTTTTATTTTAACACCTAGTAAAATAAACAAACTGAACCTAAAAATAAAAACCTATATGTAACCATAAGGATTAACCAAAGGTTAATCCTTTTTAAAGTTTTTGCCTAGCTTTTTTCAAAAAGCTAGTAGGGGCTTGGGGACAAAGTCCCCAAAAAGAACAAAGTCCCCAAAAAAAGTCCCCAAAAAAAACTAAAACTTGAATGTATCCTTTAAACCAAGCCATTTTTGGTCTTTTTCACTTAAATTAAGAGGAGTACCGTCAGATAAAGTGTAACCTTTGGCACTTGCTGTGCCATTATACTCACCCTTTACACCAAGACTTGCCCAATCAATTCCAATTTCAGGGTCGTTCCAAGCAAGACCACCCTCATCTCCAGGATGATAAAAATCAGTACACTTATAAGCAAATTCAGCCTCATCACTAAGCACAATAAAACCATGAGCAAAACCCTCTGGAATATAAAACTGCTTTTTGTTTTCAGCACTAAGCTCTACTCC
>JBJFFW010000143.1:0-4352 GCA_051892075.1 Lachnospirales bacterium | reverse complement strand
TTTGGCACAATGGCATTACATCTTAAAGATTTTTTATCACCATTTTCAGGATTTGTAAGTACAGCAAAGCCATTACCCTCTGAACCTGTACCACAGGTTGTAGGAATAGCAATAAAAGAAAGTGCATTATCACTTTTATCTCTGCCATAAATATAATCATTTATATCACCGTCATTTACAGCTAAAAAAGCAATAGCCTTTCCACAATCCATTATACTTCCGCCACCTATTGCAACAACCATATCACAGTTATTTTCCCTTGCAATTTCAGCACCTTTAATAGCAGTAGTAGTTAAAGGATTTTGCATTACCTCATCAAAAAGAACAGTAGAAATACCAACTCTTTCAAGACTAGACTTTACTTTGTCATAAAGTCCTGATTTTTTAGCACTTGTTCTTCCTGTAACAATTAAAGCCTTTTTGCCATATTCTTTTACATATTCTCCTACATTTGCCCCTTTACCACAGCCAAATTCAATATTAATTGGTAAAAAATATTTAAAGTCCATTAATAACATCTCCATTCACAGTCATATTACCACTTTAAAAAACCTGTGTCAACATTAAAAAAAATTATTAAATTAATTAAATATAATTATTAAGCTAATTTAAAATAATTATATTTTAAAATCAACAAAAAATTGTGCAAATTTGCCTTTGACATTTTTACAAAAATATCTTATAATATTGTTGAAGAAAAGCGAGTAGCCTAAGGCATAAATCCAGCTAAAGGTTACTTGCTTTTATTTTTTTATGGAAAAAAGGAGAATAAAAAAATGGAAGGAAATTTAAAAAACAACAAAATGGCCGCAATGCCTGTAAACAAGCTTATGATATCTATGGGTATACCTATGATTTTATCTATGATGCTTCAAGCCTTTTACAACATTGTAGACAGTGCCTTTGTATCTAATATGGCTGAAAACGGTGAGGCTGCTCTTAATGCTCTTACTCTTGCCTTTCCATTTCAAATGCTTATGGTTGCCATAGGTATAGGAACAGGTGTAGGCTCTAATGCCCTTTTATCTAAATCTCTTGGTCAGAGAGATTACAAAAGAGCTAATATGACTGCTGGAAATGCCATATTTTTAGGAATTGTAATTTATTTGGTATTTTTACTTTTCGGAATTTTTGGAGTAGATTTTTATATTTCAACTCAAACTCAAAATGAACTTATATTTAATATGGCATCTGATTATTTAAGAATTTGTGCTGTGTTATCTATGGGTATTGTATTTTTCTCAATATTTGAAAAAATACTTCAAGCTTCAGGTCATTCAATGTATTCAACTATTGCACAGGTAGCAGGTGCTTTAGTTAATATTGTACTTGACCCTATTATGATTTATGGTCTTTTAGGCTGTCCAAAACTTGGTGTAATGGGTGCCGCTTATGCAACAGTTATAGGTCAGATAATTTCATTTTTACTTGCAATGTTATTCCACTTTAAGGTAAATAAAGAAATTTCTAAAAAACTTATGTATCTTAAACCCTCAGCAGAAGTTATAAAATCAATTTATGCTATAGGTTTACCTGCAATTATTGCTCAGGCTCTTATGTCTTTTATGACTTATGGACTTAATATTATACTTGGTGGAATTAATGAGGCTATGGTTACAGCTTATGGTCTTTTTTACAAAATTCAGCAGTTTATATTATTTGCTGCCTTTGGTTTAAGAGATGCCATAACTCCTATTGTTTCCTTTAGCCATGGTATGAGAAATAAAGCTAGAATTAAAGACGGGGCAAAATATGGTATGATTTACACCCTTGTAATTATGGTAATAGGCTTACTTGTTATAGAAATATTTAATTCACCTTTTGCCAATCTTTTTGGTCTTTCAGGTCAGACAGAAATGTATTGTATTTCAGCTATGAAAATAATATCTTTAAGCTTTGTATTTGCAGGAGCAAATATTGCTTTTCAGGGTATATTCCAAGCTCTTGACGGTGGTATAGAATCCCTTGTTATTTCACTTTTAAGACAGCTTATTTTCATATTCCCATTTGCTTATATTTTTGCTGAAATTGCAAAGGGAAATTTAGACTATTATTGGATAGTTTGGACTACATTCCCTATTGCAGAGGGATTGTCTATGATAGTTGGTATACTTCTTTTTATGAGAATTTATAAAAGAAAGGTTAAAACTCTTAAAGATTAAGTAAAAAGACACACAGTAAATCTAATTTTTTCTGTGTGTCCTTTTTTAGTAGAATATAAAATTTAATTTATCAAATCTTTTATCTTACTAATTACATAACCAACCGTATACTTACTCTCACAAACAATTATTTCCCTTATAAAATCTATATTATTTATAGAAATTATCAAAATACATATTAGATATATAAACCATATTATAAATACAATAGTAAAAACATATTCAAGCAGCTTTTTATTATCCTTGAAAAAAATATATGGTATAAATCCTAAAATAGGTATTAAAACTATAGGTATTAAAGTAAAATTTCTTATACTTTTTGAATATATTGTTGTGTAATAATAATAGTCTTTAAAATAATCCCTTATTATAAACTCATTTATAACAGCCAATACTATATCAATAACTGCTATTACTTCAAAACCCTTTATTCTTAAATTTTTCACATCTACACTATCCTTTTTTTATATATCCATTAAAAATTCGGCCATTTTACTTCGTTTCCATCAAAGTCAATTTTATAATACCCTTTTTTTGATGTATATCCTTGCATAAAAAAATATAATTATTAATTAAATTTATACCGTATCCATAACAGTAGGCTAATTTTGTGTTTTAGTACTATCTTTTTTGCTTTATACAATACATTACCATCATCAGGATTAAAGTGATATTACTATCCCTTTATTTTTTTAACAGTTTTTAAACCAATTCACCAACTAAATAAAATGTTTTGCAATCTACAATTTTAACATCAACAATTTCACCAATTAAATTACTATCGCCTTTAAAATGCACTAAAGAATTATCAGTTAATCTGCCTGTTACAAATTCAGAGTCATTTGCACTTACATCTTCAACTAAAACCTTATAAGTCTTTCCAACTCTTTCCCTATTAAGTTCTAAAACAATAGGATTTAAGGCATCTAAAACCAAATTAAAGTTTTTCTTAGCCTCTTTTTCTTCAACTTGGTCCTCCATAATTGCAGCAGGAGTACCTGTTCTCTTAGAATAAATAAAGGTAAATGCACCTGAAAATCTTGCCTTTTTAATAACATCAACAGTATCTAAAACCTCAGCTTCGCCCTCCCCCGGAAAACCTACAATAATATCTGTAGTTATGGCAATATCCGGAATTTCAGCTCTTATTTTATCAACCAATCCAAGATAATGTTCTTTGGTATATTTTCTGTTCATTCTTTTTAAAATTTCATTATTTCCTGCTTGGAAAGGCAAATGAATGTGATTACATACCTTATCACAATCCCTCATAGCATAAATTAACTCATCAGATAAATCCTTTGGGTGAGAAGTCATAAATCTAATTCTTTCTATGCCCTCAATTTCATTTACCATTCTTAAAAGTTTAGCAAAGGTAATATCCTCATCAAGATTTTTGCCATAGCTATTTACATTTTGACCAAGTAAAGTAATTTCTTTTACTCCGTCTTTAGCAAGAGCCTTAATTTCATCTATAATATCCTCACTTTTTCTGCTTCTTTCTCTGCCTCTTACATAAGGCACAATACAATAAGAACAGAAATTATTACAGCCAAACATTATATTTACACTTGCTTTAAATTTATATTTTCTAATTGTTGGCAAATCTTCGACAATTTCACCATGTTCTTTCCAAATATCAAAAACAGGTGCATTAGTTTCAAGATTAGTATAAATAAGTTCAGCAAGTTTGTATAAATTAAAAGTACCAAATACTATATCAACATGCTTATATTTTTTTCTTATGGTTTCAATTACGGTATTCTGCTGCATCATACAGCCACAAAGAGCAATTCTCATATTAGGATTTAATTTTTTCTGATGTTTTAAATATCCAAGATTACCATAAACCTTATTTTCGGCATTTTCTCTGACACAGCAAGTATTATAAATTATAAAATCAGCATCTTTTTCTTCATTGGCTTCAACATAACCCATTTGCTTTAACATACCCAAAATCTTTTCAGAATCGTGGGCATTCATTTGACAGCCAAAAGTAGAAATAAACATAGTTTTTCTTTTGCCTGTTTCTTTGTAAAACTTATCATTAATATCCTTAACTTTATTTATAAAATCAAGCTGACGATTAAGCTCAGCTTCAGAAATATTATTGTTCATCATATAAAATCCTCCGGTTTTATTCTTCATATAACAATATACCACAATTTTTTAGTATTGTCATTAGTAATT